>DAOVEU010000379.1:0-2885 GCA_030668805.1 Desulfobacterales bacterium | reverse complement strand
ACAGCAAACCAGCAACAAGTATCCAGCATCTAGTATCAAGTATCCAGTATCCAGCATCAAGCAATCAGGAAGACCCAGCACACAATAAGCCAGATGAAGGCTGAGACGACCATCAGGGTTGTAGCTGTCCGTATATCCTCCGTCTGAACAGGATGGGTCTCCTTTCCAATGTACGGCTTTTCAATGAGGTGACCTCCGTAATAATTCGGTCCACCCAGTCTAATACCAAGGGCCCCGGCAAAGGCCGCTTCCGGGATCCCTGCATTGGGGCTTAGATGTTTCTGGCCATCCCTTATGGCCGTCTTGATGGTGCCCATACAGGAGCGTCTGATAAGGGGAGAAGCAAGAGATATCACGATTGCCGAAATCCGGGCCGGTATATAGTTGGCCGCATCGTCGAGTCGGGCGGCAAACCAGCCGAATCTTTTGTAGCGCTCGTTCTTGTGGCCGATCATAGAGTCGAGGGTGTTTATCATCTTGTAGGCCATGGCGAGCGGGCCTCCGCCAAGTGCCGCATAAAACAAAGGTGCTATTACACCATCCACGAGATTTTCGGCCACAGTCTCCACTGTAGCCCGAACCACTCCGGCCTCGTCCAGGGGGTCTACGTCCCTTCCCACGATCTTCGAGAGTTGTCGCCGTGCCTTACCCAAAGCTTTCCGCTTCATCGCGGCATAGACCTTCAATGCCTCGGCCCTCAACGATCTGGCCGACAGGGCGTAATAGATCAACAATAGGTGAAGTACCAGGGCAAAGCCCGGATGCACGGCTCGAGCTGCTGTCAGAGCAGCAGCACAGATAAGCCAGGTACCTGATACCAGGGAGATAACCAACAAAAACCCTGCTGTTGTCTCAGAAGAGAGCCCATTGCGAAACGTATTTTCCCAGGATGTTATCCACCGCCCCATCCAACGAATCGGGTGTGGCAGACCGACAGGGTCACCAATCAGGAGATCCAGGAAAAACGCTGCCGGCAGTACCCATGATAGGGAGACATCGCTCATTTCAGGCCATAGCTTTTAGCAAAAGGATTTTGGGGTTATTCCACGTCGCGCGGATAAAAAGTTGATAAATTAGGCATCCTTCATTCCTCGGTTTACGCTTTTCAAGAATGCGGGCGCCAAGAGATAAATTCTTTTGTTCGTACTTTTTGGTGTCAGGTGTACTTTTTGGTGTCGGGTGTCAGGTTTCAGGTGTCAGGTGCAAGAAACACTGAAACCTGAACACTGAAACCTGAACACTGAAACCTGAAACCCCAAACCTGGAGTGGTGAAAAAAAGTGTAAACTACTTTGTGGCGAAAATGAAGGATGCCAAAATTTCCATCTTGTTTGATTTGATGTAGTTATCCAGTCAAGAGTTGCTACCAACATAAGAACCACTTGGGATTTTGTCAAGAGGCGCGTACAGTTTTCCCTGCCAACTCTCTCTGTCCTCCAGCGTTTTTTGGATAAGGGAAAGGGTCTGCTGTTTCTTTAAGGTCCACTCAGGGGCAAGAAGGGCCGAAGGGTCGGGATCTCCGGTAAGACGTTGTACGATAATGCCGGGCGAAAGACGTTCTAAGAACGCCGCCACCCACTCCACGTAGGTCTCCTGGTCCAGAGCTGTACAACCGCCCGCCTCAAAAAGGCGCGCCAGTGGAGTTTCTCTAAGGATATACAAGCTGTGAATCTTGACGCCGTCTATGCCCAGGTCAGCTAAGGCTGTAGCTGTATCAAGGACATCAGCCCTGGATTCGCCCGGAAGCCCCAAGATGACATGGGCACAAATCAGTATGTTTCGACCTTCGGTCGTCCTCACAGCTCGAACAAAATCCTCAAACGTGTGTCTCCTGTTGATCTTTTCTAGCGTTCGGTTGTGTATGGATTGAAGTCCGTATTCAATCCAAACCATATGTGTGGCCGTATATTCTTCAATCAGATTGAGTTTTGCCTCGTCAACGCAGTCCGGCCTGGTGCCAATAGCAAGCCCCACGATCTCGGAATCTGCCAGGGCCTCATCGTACCGTCTGCGAAGGATATCGCAGGGGGCATAGGTATTGGTAAACGCCTGAAAATAGGCTATGTACTTCCGGGCCTTGTACCGGGCTGCCAAGCGAGCTTTTGCCTGCTGAATCTGTTTCTTGATTGATTCGGCCATGCGGGCCGCTCCAGTACCAGAGCCCTTACCATCGCAATAGATACACCCGTTAAAGGACAGGGTTCCGTCCCGGTTCGGACAGGAAAAGCCAGCATCTATTGTAATCTTCTGGACCCTGCAGCCAAAGCGTTTCCTGAGATAACTGTTGAAATCGTTGTGTCGTCTCGGGGTCATAGGCTACATTTTGATTTTTTGGAATGACTCTGGATAGAGTACTACACACGTAATAGATCTAAGTCTATCACAGGATTTGGACAAAAGGGGATGTTTTGCGGGAGGTCATAGAACTTGGTTGCGCACCCTTCATCGAACCCTTTCCAACGCACCTCAAGCCATCATAATTCGGCCGAAGCCAGCCCACGACACAGACTGCATTACTTACCGCTGCTTCCTCCCGGATCTGACGGAGTTCGTAACCGCCTGTTGCGTGGTGCCCGACCTGGGACAGCCCTTGGCACATGGAAGTGGAGGCCCTCAGAAGGGAATTCGGCCCCGCATTAAGCGGATTTCGGGTAACAGGACACCGCTAGCTTCCCACCTAGCGCAACCAAGCAACCACTATATAGCTTAAGCTTGGCCTCATTTCAACTGCAAAAAATCGCTAAGGGCTTGCACAAGAATAACTTGGCAGAATTGGCGCTCAGATTTGGGTCACATTTGGCCGATCCGATTGAGCAAAACCACAGGAATAGCAGGCTATTTCGCGGATTTTGCGAATGAGTATCGGTCAAAGATGGCCTGAAGCTG
>DAOVEU010000158.1:0-5516 GCA_030668805.1 Desulfobacterales bacterium | reverse complement strand
CAAAGAAATATAAAAATAAAGAATACATTTGAGATTGAGCTTGAACTGCATGTTCAAGAATATCTTGGACATGCCCAACAATCAGCAGAAAGTAAAAGGAAGATTAGCAAATTGTTAGAAATTGGTTTAAACGATCCTGATTTTTCAAAATATTTTATCATTAAAGGTAGAGCTCTCTTTTTTAAACGAGAAGTATTTTTAATATTGGGCGAGAAATAGAACTATCAGTGCAAGGAAAAAAGGGTCAAACCTACACGGGCTGTTGCCCAAAAGCGATTTTGTGGTATTTCGCGACAATATCGTGGCATAGCGAGAACTTAACTTGTTGATTTTATTGAATGCAGTTCTTGGCCATATTGCTAATTTTCACCAAATTTGGATTTGGGCAACAGCCCGTACACTCTTGACAGACCTGATGGTTATGATATTCATTCATCATTTTTACTACTATCAGCAGCTTGATTTATGGCCAGACAATTACGAATAGAATTTCCAGGTGCATTTTACCGGTGAAAAGTGTAGGTTTGACCCCTTTATTTTTTACTTCAGCAAGCACAAATACAGGAGGCTGTTTATGATCTTATTTGGCAGACCGCCTATCTCTACAAGGATGCGCCCGGTGGAAAGCTTGCGTGTCCACGACACTAATCCGAACCACAATAAAACGAAAAGCAAGCTATCAGCACAGCGATTGTTTGAATGTGTGGGCGGCAATTATATTTTGCTCACAAAGCAGGGACAGGCAGTCTTTTTTCAGATAGATGAACAAAACAGGGCCGAAATTAGAGAAACCTTGGAGAACGTGGATTTTCAGGCCACTGGAACCATGCTGAAAAAGGAGGGGTGGCGGTGCGTGGGGCCGGGTATTGAGTATAACCGTGTCCTTGGGGCCAAAAAGGGAACCATCATGTCACTTTCTGACTCGGCCTTTGACGATGGCTTTTCATGAAAGAGTGGATTGGGTAACTTTATGCCGGGGCACTGGAATAGTCTTGCTTTGAGACCTTTGCAAAACGCCCCCTTTTGCCCAATTGAGCGCTGATGCTTCACTAAAGTGTCGGCGTCAGGCTCAAATTTTGGCATGGAGTGAAGCTTTAAGCGCTATCCTCAAAATATTCTATATATTCCTGCGGTTAAAATTTTCGCCTTCCTTGTCTGCGTGCGACGCACAGGCAGGCTTGAACTTGAATCCCGCTATAGCGGGAAGCATTTTTCAAAGGTCTCATTATGGCAATAGTCAAGTGGGAACCGTTCGGCGAACTGGCATCGTTACGTCGGCAGATGGATTATCTCATGGAGTCCTTTTTCGGACGTGAACCAATGATTTATGAAAGGGAGAGATGGATTCCTGAATGTGAGGAGAAATGGACTGAACCTGGTTTGCTGTAACAAGGGGAGGATAACATGGGAGATGAACAGGAAAAATGGGTGTGTGCCCACTGTGGGTACACAGCTTCAGGTAAATTCGTCGGTGACATTTGTCCTCAATGCAACCAAACTTACTGGAAATGCGCCAATTGCGGTTTTCTTATCACGGCTTCAATACCGCCGGATGTTTGCCCTTCATGCGGGGAAAAGTGTGAATTCGTAAATGTCACCTGCTACACGCCGGAGTGCGGAGGGCCTGGACACGTTGATCCCCGCTTGTAGTACGAGGGGGAAGGCAAAATGTGGCTTGCATAAATTGACTCCTGGGTTTCCGCCTTCGCGGGAATGACCATGCCAGGGTGTGGTTTGTTATTACCCGTCATTCCCGCGAAAGCGGGAATCTATGAAATAGAAGTACCAAAGACTTCCCCCAGCTTATTGAGGTGATACAAAGGAGTCTACTATACTATGAGTTATGATTTTAATGTAGATGAAGTATTCGAAATGGCGGAACAGATTGAAAAAAAATGGGGCAAAGTTTTACCGGAGAATGGCCGAGAATGTCTCAGACATCTCTATTCGCCAACTCTTTCTTGATCTTGCCGCTATGGAAGACGAACATGAGAAGACTTTCGCATCCATGAGGAAGGATTTGTCGGACCAGGAACGAAAACCAACAGTTTTCGATCCAGAAGGAGAAGCGGCTCTGTATCTGCAAGCGTTGGCGGATCTCCGTGTGTTTGACGAAGAGAGAAAAGAGGATTTCGTTCTGCCCGAGGACTTGCCCGAGGGAGAGAAAACGAGAAAAATTCTGCGGGTAGCTATTGGCCTTGAGAAGGAGTCTATTGCTTTCTATCTGGGAATGAAGGAACTGGTTCCGGAGAATCTTGGGAAAAATCAAATTGACGGCATCATAAAGAAGGAAATGGGGCATATCAGACTTTTAAGCAATAGACTTTTACGAAATCATCAAATTTAGGGGGCGTTAGGCAATCTCAGAATGGTAAGGAGATACATTAATGGCGGTTATCAAAATCAAAGGGATGTCATGTAATCATTGTGTCATGGCTGTTACCAAGGCCTTGGAGGAGATTGGCGCAATTGAAAATGTCAAGGTCGATCTCAAAAAAGGAGAGGCTACGTTTGATGAGGCAGGACCGGTCGACATGGACACGATCCGGGAAAAAATAAAAAAGGCCGGGTATGAAGCCGAATCGTAAGGTCACGTTAAACGTCAGGGGCATGACATGTGCTACATGTGTCCTCCGTGTTGAGGAAGGGCTCAAGGGTCTTGATGGTGTGCACAACGCCTCGGTAAATTTTGCCACGGAGAAGGCGACTGTGGAATATGATCCTTCCATCGTTGGTGCGGATGTGATGACGGAGAAGGTGAAGGACCTTGGCTATGAAGTGGTGGGGGCGACGCAAGACATAGCTGACTCTTCCCGTAAGACGACAATCTCTGTGGGAGGTATGACGTGCGCAGCCTGCGTCCGCCGTGTTGAGTCGGCCTTAAAGTCAGCTATCGGAGTTAAAGATGCTTCAGTCAATCTTGCTACAGCACGAGCAACAATAACGCATTCCCCGGATTGGGGTGGCGTGGAAGCGATAAAGACGGTAATCGCTGACACGGGGTATGAATTTTTAGGTGTGGTGGGAGAAACCCTTGAGGACCCTGTGGAAGCGGCTCGTCAAAGAGAGCTGAAGGATCTCAAGCTCAAGTTCAGTGTTGGCGTGGTTCTCAGTATACTTATCTTTATGGGGTCCATGCAGCATTGGTTCCCTTTCCTCAGACCTATCCCCAGGCAGATTATGTTAGTCGCTCTTTTTATACTGACTACCCCTGTCGTGTTCTGGGTGGGGAGCCGGTTTTACAAGGGCGCGTTCAAGGCGGCAAAACAAAAGACCACGGACATGAATACCCTGGTTGCCGTGGGCGCTCTGTCAGCTTACCTCTATTCTACATTGACTACATTCCGGCCTCAATTCTTTGCAGGTACTGGCATTACCCCGCATGTCTATTTTGATGGCGCGGCCATGATCATCACCCTTATTCTTTTGGGACGCTTCTTAGAAGCCAAGGCAAAGGCAAAGACCTCGATGGCTATCAAGAGACTTATGGGGCTCAAACCAAAGACCGCGCGTGTCATCCGGGATGGCAAGGAGATTGATATTCCTATCGAAGCAGTGATGAAGGGAGACCTGATCCTGGTGCGGCCTGGTGAAAAGATCCCTACTGATGGGGTAATTGTCTCAGGGTCATCTTCAATCGACGAGTCCATGCTCACCGGGGAGAGCATTCCTGTGGCAAAGGAGACTGGAAGTGATATTTTTGCAGCTACCCTGAATAAGAGCGGGAGTTTTACGTTCAGGGCAACCAAAGTGGGGGCTGAGACCGCCCTTGCGCAAATCATCCGGCTTGTCGAGGAGGCCCAGGGGTCCAAGGCCCCGATCCAGCGGGTGGCTGACAAGGTGGCATCCATTTTTGTGCCTGTGGTCTTTGGCGTAGCTGTGCTGACCTTTTCGATCTGGTACTTTTTCGTACCCGATCCGGTCTTCAGCCGTGCCCTGCTCAATTTTGTATCGGTCCTGATCATTGCCTGCCCGTGTGCCATGGGCCTGGCAACACCCACTGCAGTGATGGTCGGGACAGGATTAGGGGCTGAAAACGGCATTCTGATCAAAGGTGGAGAGAGCCTTGAGAGGGCCTACAAGCTGACCACCATTGTCTTTGACAAGACAGGCACCCTTACCAGGGGAGAGCCTGAGGTTACAGACATACTGACCGCAGAAGGCATACAGCAAAACGACGTTTTGAAAACGGCTATTTCCATTGAGGCTGTTTCAGAGCACCCCTTGGCCCAAGCCATTGTTGAAAGGGGCCGTAAAGAACAATTGGAACCTGACCGTGTTGAGGCATTTGAGGCCATGTCAGGCCTTGGGGCCAAGGCAGTCGTAAATGGCAAGAAGTGCCTTTTGGGTAACCTCAGGCTGATGGAAAAAGAGGCCGTGGCAATGGATGGTTTCATTCAGGAGGCGCAAAGGCTTGCCAAAGAGGCCAAGACGTGTGTCTTTGTGGCCGAGGCAGGCCGGATTGCCGGCCTTATTGCCCTTTCAGATATGCCAAAGGCATCTGCACATGAAACTGTTTTAAGTCTCAAGGACATGGGTTTGAATGTGGCCATGATCACCGGAGATAATGAAAAAACCGCCCGAGCCGTTGCCGATGCTGTTGGCATCGATCAGATACATGCCGATGTACTTCCTGGTGATAAGGCCGATGAGATAAGGCGGCTTCAGGCCCAGGCCCAGATCGTGGCCATGGTGGGAGACGGCATTAACGATGCGCCTGCCCTGACAACGGCCGACATCGGTATTGCCATCGGCGCCGGGACAGATGTAGCCATGGAAGCAAGTGACATAACTCTGATCAGAGACGATTTGCGATCGGTTCCAGCAGCTATCAGGCTCTCGTTTCAGACCATGCGAGTAATCAAGCAAAATCTTTTCTGGGCATTTTTCTACAACAGTCTCGGGATTCCAATCGCAGGAGGGATACTATATCCGTTCTTCGGAATACTCTTGAATCCTGTATTTGCAGCAGCCGCCATGGCTATGAGCTCGGTTTCCGTGGTCAGCAATTCACTGCGATTGCGGAAGTTCCGAGTTTAGGAGGAGATAGCCATGAAAAAAGTGAAAGAGTATGCCTTTAGCGCTACTTTGGACACATCCTATTAAGATGCGATTTCCAGGATTACAAGCGCGCTAAAGGAAGCGGGGTTCTGGGCAAAAACAACTTAGCGCTTATGGAAGGAAAAAAGGGTCATTATGTTGCAAGTTTAGTTATGTTGTGAGTTTTGGATATACTTCGCTTGAAATATCAAAAATATATTTTCTTTGAATTTAATTCTTATACTTGAATTGTCATCAGAAGAGAAAATGGGGTCAAGTCTACTATTGACCCATGGAAGATAAAATGTTATATATTACAACATGTCACGTCCACTTATACTGAGCGCCTTATTTAAATGCGCATAACCTTCTTAAGGTATCATTTCCATTTTTCCACTTTAAGAAGACTTTTTCCACTGCTTGTACGATATTTTCCAATAACGGAAAATATCGATTATGAATCGCCAAACGGCGAG
>DAOVEU010000256.1:0-3958 GCA_030668805.1 Desulfobacterales bacterium | reverse complement strand
TACGGTCGAGACCGAATATGAAACGGACATCGTTTCGGAAGCGCATGAGACGATTAGAACCGACGATCTCATAGAAGAGCGAATTGCAGCTTTTGAAGAAGACCTGGCGATGGTGTGCCCTGTATGCACGACCGGTAAGGTTAAAGCAGAACAGACTGCCAAGGGTAAGGTTTTCTACGTGTGTTCCAACAAGAATTGCGTTTTTGTAAGCTGGGGTAAGCCATACCACATTGTTTGTCCGCAATGCAGAAATCCATTCTTGATAGAATCCACTGAGAGGGATGGAAAAACGATCTTAAGATGTCCAAGGGCAACCTGCCGCCACCGGGAAAATCTTCCAGGGGAAACAAGCGACAGCCCTCTGCAAGACATGGTTTCAGCTTCTGAAAACGCTACAAGATCATCTGTGATTTCCCGAAAACCCCGCAGGAAAGTGGTAAGGAGACGCCTTGTTCGGAGAAAGAAAAAACGATAGCTGTTCCAACCTGTTTCCGGTCCGGAAAGATACAACCATCGAAAATCCTTGCCTGAAATATTAGTGTATGCTATTTTTCCTTTCAAATCTCAAGTTATAAAATCGCTTCGCGATTTTATGTAAAGCGGCTACGCCGCTTAAAAAAGGAAATTCCCATACTATCAAGTTAATACCCCACCCTGCCCTCCCCTCTTCGAGGCGTAGCCTCTACGAGCCGGAGGCCTTGAAGCCCGCCTGCCACTGCGAGGCCCGCCCTCCTGCTAAGCGGAGGGAGGCGGACAGGGCACGAGCGGGCAGGGGGTAGGGTCTGGCCTCCGGCCCATAGGGGTCTATGCCCGGGGGTAAGGGTAAAAAACAGCATCCTAATAGTGACTAAGATACTTATCATAGAAGAAAGCCGTGATTGGAGAAGCGTGCTCTCGAAGGCCCTTTCCCGTTTGTATAAACTCACCTATTGGCCAAATGGCAAAGATATCTCTGAGAAACTGAGGCGAGAAAAGAGCAATCTGATCATTCTTGACCTCCAGATAAAGGAGGAAGACGCTTTTGTCTTGCTGGAAAGGCTAAAATCAATGGCTCCCTATACCCCCATCATCATTACCAGCGAAATAGAAAAGGCGGAATTGGTTGTCAAAGCTGTCAAGCAGGGGGCCTTTGATTTCATTCCCAAGCCCTACTCACCGGAGAGAATAAAGCTGGCGCTGGAACAGGCGCTGGAAAACCGCAGCCTGAAGAATGAAATTGACTACCTGAGGCGTCAGCAAGATGTCATATACAGTTTTGACCGGATCATCGCACGTAGTCCGGCAATGAAGGAAGTCATCGCAACCCTTAGGAAGTTTTCTGAAACAGACGCAACCATTTTGATTACAGGAGAGACTGGCACTGGAAAGAGTTTTCTTTCCGGGACCATCCATTTTAATAGTACCAGACGGAAAAAGCCTTTTGTCAAGATTAACTGCACCAATATACCGGAGACCCTTCTTGAGAGCGAGTTATTTGGCCATGAAAAGGGGGCGTTCACGGGTGCCAACAGAACCCGTGCAGGACGGTTTGAACAAGCCAATGGGGGAACCGTTTTCCTGGATGAAATTGGCGAAATGAATTCAGACCTCCAGGCAAGGTTGTTGCGGGTGTTAGACGAAAAATCTTTTGAACGGGTGGGGGGAAACCAAACCATCTATTCGGACGTGAGGGTTATTACAGCCACTAACAGGATCTTGGAAGAACAAGTAGCAGCCGGAAAATTTCGAGAAGACTTCTACTATAGAATCAATGTGTTGACCGTACGTCTTCCCCCTGTTCGAGAACGAAGAGAGTGTATTGAACCTCTTGCATACCACCTCCTTGAAAAGAGCTGCCGTTCTTTGAGGAAAGAAATCAACGGCTTTTCGCCAGCGGTCATTGAAATGTTCAAGTCTTATTCCTGGCCCGGCAATATTCGCCAGCTTGCCAACACGATTGAAAGGGCTATTATACTAGAGGAAGGACAGACCATCCAGGAGGAGAATGTGTCTCTCCCGAAACCAATCAGGTTGCCAAGAACTGAACCCACATTGGACACATCGGATACGACACAGCCCTTGCAGGCACATGAGAAAGAGGTGGTTTTAAGGGCTTTAGAGGAAAGCCTGTGGATCCAGAAGGATGCAGCAAAGCGATTGAGCATCAGTCCTCGGGCTCTAAACTACAAAATAAGGAAGTTTGGTATCACCCATCCACGCTGGCGAAAAAACAAATGATTATCTTCAGGTTTTATTACACTTTTGTAATATAAAACTCTCTTTTGGGCTATGCCCTTTCCCCCGAATTCCCACTCCTCGGATCAAACCGGATAAAACGATTTGATCATCCCCATAATTAGCTGATATTCCAATAAAAACAAGTATTGCAACCATCAGTCTTTCTGCCGGGTCATCTGGCACGCATGTTGCTATTTCAGTGGTCAGCTTCTTTGAATTACAAAGCATATTCGAAAAAGGCAAACCACTCGAAAGGGTGGGACGCAAAGCTACTGGCCTAAGTCTGAGGTTGCAAAGATAAGGTAGCAGGGCTACCGGGCATACGCAGCACCTCCTGGAAGCTGTGTTGAGCACGGCTAAACACACTCTGGAGGTGCTGTCATGTCATCATTTAATATATTATCAGCAAAATTTTCACGACCCCAATCTTCCGGTTTTTTCCTTTTCAGTCTTCTATTTTTTGTCGTTTTGGCCCCAATTCTTTTTCTATTCCCCCAGAATGTCTATGCAGTTGACGTAACACTGGCCTGGGATGCTAATAGTGAGGAAGATCTTGCCGGGTACAGAGTTTTTTGCCGCGAGGATGGCGGAAGTTACAATTACAACGATCGCGCGTGGGAAGGGGACAAAACTGAGACAAGCTGCACTATTTATGATCTTGATGATCATACCACTTACTATTTTGTGGTGAGGGCCTTTGATACTTCCGGCAACGAGAGTGGGGATTCCAATGAGGTGTGCTATCAACCAAACCTTCCGCCCACGGCCGATGCCGGTACTGATCAGACGGTCAACGAGGGTGTGACGGTCGAATTGGACGGCTCCAATTCAACAGATCCCGATTCTATTATTGAATCCTACCTGTGGACTCAAACGGCAGGCACTTCTGTGACCCTGTCTGATCCTACGGCACCTCAGGCGACTTTTACAGCACCATCTGTCGGCGGTGGAGGCGAGGCCCTCACTTTTCAGTTAGAGGTTACCGACGATGGAGGTCTGAAAGATACTGATACTGTAATTATCAATGTCTCCAATGTGAATCATGCACCTGTCGCCCTTGCGGGTCCAGATCAGACGGTGAATGAAGGCGACACAGTCACCTTGGACGGTTCAAACTCCTATGATCCTGAGGGCACTATTCGTTCCTATAGCTGGACCCAGACAGCAGGCACCTCTATAACCCTGTCGGATGCTACAGCGGTTCAGCCGACTTTTATAGCGCCATTTGTTGGCGTTGGCGGCGAGGCCCTCACCTTTCAATTGACAGTGACTGACAATGGCGGATTGTCTCATGCAGATACAGTGATCATCAATGTGTCCAATGTGAATCAGGCACCTACAGCCAATGCTGGGCCTGATCGAACGGTTGATGAAGGCGACACAGTCACTTTAGACGGCTCGAATTCTTCTGATCCAGACGGTACCATTGCCGCCTATACTTGGACTCAGACGGCAGGCACTTCTGTAACCCTCTCTGATGCCACGGCAGCCCAGCCGATTTTTACAGCGCCGGATGTTGGATCGGATGGAGAGTCACTGACTTTTCAGTTAACGGTGACCGACGACGGCGGCCTGCAATCTACGGACACCTGTATTGTTAATGTCTCCTGGGTGGACAAGCCCCCTGTTCTTAGCAGTGTTTCGATTACTGGTGCAAGTTCAGTGAATGAGAATTCAACGTCTAACTACACGGCCACGGCTACGTTCAGCGACGGCACCACCGAAACCGTCACGGAAAGTG
>DAOVEU010000170.1:0-5248 GCA_030668805.1 Desulfobacterales bacterium | reverse complement strand
TATGTGACGTTGGCTGTAAGTTTCTTCGGGTCCCGGTCAATACGCGGTAAAATATCTGCATAGGCATAACCTGCATCTGAGTATATGTCTTGAAGCGTCAAAACGTCTTCTCGTACAATTTCGCGGTTGTAAACATTTTCCTCAGTAATCTTTATCTTTTTTAACAGTTCGCTTTTTGGCTGAACCAAAGCCCCCTCAATGTCCACCTTGCCAACCTTAAACCGGGGTCCTTCATCAATCTTGATGTTGATATGAATCCACTTTCCCTCATGGGTCAGCTTTGGCTCAGCTACTTTTGCTTGAATGTAACCATGATTATGATAGTGTCCGGCTATCCTGGACACGTCCAGGTCCAAGACTTCATGATCCAGATCTCCTGACGAAGTAAGCCACGAAAAGAACCCTTTCTCCTGGGTCTTCATCAAGTCCTTCAATGTCTCACTGTCATAGGCATTGTTCCCTTCAAAACAAATGGCCTTGATGTATACCTTTTCACCCTCTGTGATGATAAAATCAAGATCAGCACGATTTTCTGACACAGGCTTTGTCTCATAGGTCACCTTGATATAATGATACCCTTTTTCCTTGTAAAGATTTTCAATTTGCCTCAGGTCGCCTTGAACCTTGTTTATGTTCAAGATGGAACCTGACCTGACGCTGATGACATCTTTGATTTTTTCATCATCGAACTCTTTGTTACCCTCAATTCCGATATTGCGGATGGTTTCGTTTTCAGCAACCCGAAAAGTGACCACTTTGCCTTGTGGGGTGCTGGAGGCTTCCACGCGAACATCACCAAAATATCCCATTTTGTAAATTGACTTTAGATCATCCCGAAGATGCTTTGCCAGATAGATATCTCCCTTCTTGGTCTTCATGACTCTTTTGATCGCCTCAGATTCTATCCGTTTGTTCCCTGTGATGATGATCTCTGCCACCTTTTCCCGCCTGAAAACCTTCATCCCAAGGTCTCTGGTTAGCCTTTGAACAGAATCAAGCAGGGTCTCAAGGCCCTCCCCTTCAACATAAACGGCCCCTGGAGGAGCATCCCCGTATGATTCCATAACCTTGACATCCAAACTGAAGCGTTTACCAATCCTGGTAAAACTCCCCCATATCACAAAATCAGCCCCCACACGGAGCCCCAATGTCCGCAAAAGCTTTAGGTCGCCTTTCTCAGCGCTGGGCAGTCTTTCAAGTGGTTCGCCAGCCTCGATAACCACGACTCCTTCGTCTCTTAGTTGCTCTTCAACAAGATCCCGGATCTGACTCTTTAAGTAGTCGAGCCTTTCGGAGGCGTGAACTTCGAACGGAAGGACAACGACACGAATCTCCTCCTGAGCTATCGCGCTGGCTCCAGAAAGCAGCAGTATTGACGCAAACAACAACCATTTGAGCATCCTCACCTCAGATTTAAGTGAACTAAAGTGCCTAAAGTGAGCTAAAGTGCCTAAAGTTCAACTGATCAAGATCCTTAATTTGGCTTTACTTTAGGCACTTCAAGCTTTAATTCACTTTTTCAAATTCTCTTTTCCATTCACAACCCTGGCCCAGACCTGGTCTGTAGACTTTGCGGGTTCATTCGAGCACGTCGCGCCAGGGCGGGCTTTAGGCACTTTAGACACTTTAGCTCACTTTAGGCACTTGTTTGATAATTAATCTACCGACAATGCCTTTCCGTCTATTAGTGTCACCCTGCGGGACAACTTATCAGCCAACTTCATATTGTGGGTGACTACCACCGCTGTAATGGCATCATTACGGTTCAACGAGATCAAAAGATCATGTATCGACTCAGCAGTCCTGGCATCCAGATTACCAGTGGGCTCGTCCGCCAACAGTACCGATGGTTTCAATACCAGAGATCTGGCCACAGCCACCCTTTGCTGCTCTCCCCCTGATAGTTCCCCAATATAATGTCCGAGACGATCCTTCAGACCCACCCGAGTCAGGATAGCTTCGGCCCGCTCACACGCCTCTTTGGTATTCATACCTCTAATCAAGGCAGGCATCATGGTGTTTTCCAGGGCATTGAATTCTGGCAGCAGGTGGTGAAATTGAAACACAAAGCCGATGGTCTGATTGCGAAAAGAGGCGAGTCTTTGCTCGTCGTAAGTAAAAACGCTTTCTCCCTTATAGTGGACCTCGCCATGGTCTGGTCGTTCTAAAGTACCCAGCACATGGAGAAGTGTTGACTTACCCACACCAGAAGCCCCCACAATAGCAACCATCTCTCCCTCGTAAATTTTCAGATCTACACCTCGCAATACGTCCACACGATTACCATTGGTAATAAAGGATTTTCGGACATCTATGACATCTATCAGTGGCTGCTGGCTATTCATACCTGATGGCTGCCGCAGGGTCCAATCTGGACGCCTGATAGGAGGGATAGAGGGTGGCCAAAAAGCTGATGGCTATGGCAGACAGGGCTATCAGGGCCACATCGCCCACCTGCACCCTGACGGGAAGCGTAGAAATGTAGTACACATCGCTCGGAAGTTTCACAAATTCGTACCGCTTCAACAGAAAACAAAGCACGCTGCCTCCCGCTATTCCGAGGATGGTACCAACAACGCCTATGACAAGACCATTCAACATAAAGATCTTCATGATGCTCTTACTACTGGCACCCATGGATTTGAGTATTGCAATATCTTTTGTCTTCTCCATGACCATCATAATCAGGGTACTGATGATATTGAAGGCGGCTACCAAAATAATCAAGACCAGGATGATAAACATCACAACCTTTTCCAGTTTCAAGGCCGAGAAAAAACTCTTGTTCATTTGCATCCAGTCCTGTGTCCAATAGGCAGTACCCAGACGATCGAGAACAGACCTTGAGATCTTATCAACACTGTAAATGTCATCCACCTTAACCTCTATGCCATGAACCGACTGCCCGAGCCTGAGGAGTTGCTGGGCCGACTCAATGGAAACGTAGGCAAAGGATGTGTCATAGTCGTACATGCCTGAATCAAAAAGACCCACGACCTTGAACTTCTTCATATGAGGTATGCGACCTCCAATGGGGGTCAGGCTGCCACCAAAGGGTGATACGACGTACACTTCGTCTCCTGGATACGCCGTCAACAGCCGGGAAAGCTCCTTTCCCAGTATGATGCCGGGTGGCACCTCACTGCCCCCCAAAACCCGCAAATCGGTCTCCTTAACACTCTTTTCCAGGTCCACTACTCGTCCGGCCCGCGAAGGATCAATCCCTCTCAGGATAGCCCCGGAAACACGAGAACCACGACGGAGCATGATCTGGCTGTAAACAAAAGGAGCTGTAGCTTTTACACCCTCCACGGCCTCAATCTTTGTCATGACCTCATCATGTTGGTCTAACTTGCCAATGCGGCTCATGACCCTGATATGGGCATTCGCCCCCAATATCTTGGATCTGATGTCTGCCCCGAATCCCGTCATCACCGCCAGTACGACCATCATGGCCATTACTCCAAGCATAACCCCTGCGACGGAAATGAATGTGATAACGGAAATAAAAGCCTGTTTTCGTCTGGCCCGAAGATATCGAAAGCCGATAAAAAATTCAAATGACATGATCTGTACTTTGTTAGGAAAAGTGATCTAAAGTTGGAAGTGCCTAAAGTGAGCTAAAGTTAATGTGCACGCCCCCGCCTGCCAACGCCTGGCTTGCCGGGTAGCTACAATGCCGCACACATGGCAATGGCGGGCAGGTTCTGCGTGGTCAATCTTAAAAACAGGTTGCGCTGAAAGCGCATTCCTTAACTTTAGGCACTTTAGTTCACTTTAGGCACTTTAGTTCACTTTCTTTATTGACCAATATTTTTCAATTGCGGAAATAGAACCACTTCACGAATAGAAGCCGCATTGGTCAGCAGCATTACAAATCGGTCTATCCCAACACCTTCGCCTGCTGTCGGAGGCATGCCGTATTCGAGTGCCGTCACGTAATCTTCATCCATATAGTGAGCTTCTTGGTCACCAGCCTCTCGGTCGGCAACTTGATCCAAGAAGCGCCTTTTTTGGTCAACCGGATCATTCAATTCCGAAAACCCGTTGGCAATCTCTCGCCCTCCAATAAAAAGCTCAAATCGCTCCGTCATGTTGGAGTCTGAACTGCTCCTCCTGGCAAGAGG
This sequence comes from Desulfobacterales bacterium, assembly GCA_030668805.1. Classification (GTDB taxonomy): domain Bacteria; phylum Desulfobacterota; class Desulfobacteria; order Desulfobacterales. The sequence continues at coordinate 1,121 of DAOVEU010000170.1, read as the reverse complement.
TGAGATCTCAACAGGATAGCCTATAATAAACGTCGGTTCAATGAGTTTCGGTTCTACCAACACATCAAATAATTTCGTCAGGATCTTGCCAACTCGCCTTGTTTTTCTAATCTCAATCCCTTCTGATCTGGCAAAATCGAGCAAACGCTCGCGATCATCCAACATAGAAGGTTCAATGCCGCCCAGCTCGCTCAAAGCATCTCTCAGCATTAACCGACGCCATGGCCCGGTCATATCAATCGCGTTACCCTGATACGTAAAGTGCATCTCTCCCAAAACCTGCCGCGTCACGAATCCAAACATCTCCTCGGTAAGCGACATAAGGTCTTTGTGGGTCGCGTAGGCTTGATAGAACTCCAGCATGGTAAACTCGGGATTGTGCTGGGTTGAGATCCCCTCGTTTCTAAAACTGCGATTAATTTCAAAGACCCGATCAAATCCCCCTATCACCAATCGCTTCAAGTAAAGCTCTGGTGCAATTCGTAAAAAAAGTTCCATCCCCAGAGCATCGTGGAAGGTCTTGAAAGGGGTTGCCTCAGCCCCCCCAGGTATGGGTTGCATCATAGGCGTCTCCACCTCTAAGAAACATTGCTCCAAGAGAAAATTCCGGAAGGCTTGAATGATACAGACCCTCTTGATAAAGATATCCCGAACATTCGGGTTCATGATGAGATCAAGGTACCTTTGACGGTAGCGTTTTTCCGGATCCCTTAATCCGTGGAACTTCTCGGGGAGAGGTCTGATAGCCTTGCAAAGGAGTCGAATCTCCTTGGCCAAAATGGTCCACTCACCCGTCCTGGTCTGAAACACATTTCCCTTTATCCCAATAAAGTCACCAACATCAAACTGTTTGAATAGGGCATATGCCTCCTTGCCAATCTCGTCTCGTTTTATGTAGGCCTGAAGCTGTCCTGTATAATCTCTAAAATGAATGAAGGTCGCCTTTCCAAAAGACCTGAGTCCCGTTATGCGACCTGCCATGGCAAACATGGCCGTACTGTCCACAGCCCCTGCCTGCTCATGAATGTACTTCCGTACAGCGTCAACTGTGTGTGACACCTTGAAGTCGTTGGGATAAAGCTCAATACCCTGATCAGCCAACGCCCTTGACTTCTCACGTC
>DAOVEU010000316.1:0-3416 GCA_030668805.1 Desulfobacterales bacterium | reverse complement strand
ATTAGTATAATATTTCCAATAAGTCAAAAGAAATCTTTTTGACATCACCCCTGCTGTGGTGTAATAACGTCTTTAAAAAGAAGGAGTTTATGGGCTTCACCCAGATACCCTAAGAAAGGATAGCACCATGAAAGAATTTGCCCGGTTGAATCGGCTTCCTCCCTATGTCTTTACCACGGTAAACAAGATTAAGATGGATGCCCGCCGTGCAGGAGAGGACATTATTGACCTGGGGATGGGCAATCCTGATATGCCAACCCCGAAGCACATCGTGGATAAGCTGATAGAGGCATCCGGAAAGAGCCGGAATCACCGGTATTCAGCATCCATGGGGATCACAAAGCTCAGGGTGGCAATTGCCGATTGGTATGGACGCAGGTTTGGCGTGGATATAGACCCGGATACCGAAGCGATTGTCACCATTGGTGCCAAAGAAGGGATTTCTCATCTTGTACTGGTAACCATACGGCCGGGGGATGTCGTCTTTTCGCCCGATCCCACGTATCCTATCCATCCGTATTCGGCAATCATTGCTGGTGGGGATGTACGCGGGATTCCGTTGAGTCCGGATCGGGATTTTTTTGAAGACCTGATTGCTGCCACAAGGCAGACATGGCCTCGGCCCAAGATGCTCATCATCTCCTTTCCACACAATCCCACAACCGAAGTGGTCGATTTGGCCTTCTTTGAAAAGGTCGTGGACTACGCCAAAGAGCATGACATTCTGGTGATTCATGATTTTGCCTATGCAGACCTTGTCTTTGACGGATATGAGCCCCCCAGTTTTCTTCAGGTGCCGGGCGCCAAGGATATCGGGGTAGAGTTCTTCTCGCTTTCCAAGAGTTATAACATGCCGGGGTGGCGTGTGGGTTTTTGCGTTGGCAATCCCGAGATTGTGGGAGCGCTTCGTCGCATCAAGAGCTATCTCGATTATGGGATCTTTCAACCCATTCAAATTGCATCCATTATTGCACTAAACGGGCCTCAGGACTGTGTCAAGGAGATAGTAGAGCAATACAAGACCAGGCGTGATGCCCTGATAGACGGGCTGAACAGGGTGGGCTGGCCAGCCAGGCCACCCAAGGGGACCATGTTCGTGTGGACAAAGATCCCTGAGCCATACCTTAAGATGGGCTCTGTTGAGTTTTCAAAGATGTTGATTCGAAAAGCCAAGGTGGCTGTCTCACCAGGGCTTGGTTTTGGGGAATACGGAGACGATTACGTTCGGTTCGCCCTTATAGAAAACAAGATGCGCATCAATCAGGCCATACGGGGGATTCGTAAGATTCTGTAAAGCGCATGGGGCAGAGCGCAGAGCGCATAGGGTATAGGGTATAGGGTATAGGGTATAGGGTATAGGACCATTTGCCGCCTTGCACATTGCGCCATGCGCTATGCGTACTACGAGGCAACAATATGAAGACAATACACATTGGTCTGTTGGGGTTCGGAACCGTGGGGTCTGGCATGGTAAAGATCTTGCTGGAAAACCGGGAGGTGATCGAGTCACGCCTCGGGGCCTCCCTTGCATTAAAATGGATAGCTGACCTTGACCTTAAAAGGGACCGGGGGGTAGCTGTGGATGCCAGCCTCCTTACAACGGATGCCGAAATGGTCGTTGACGACCCTGAGGTTGATATTGTCGTGGAGCTCGTTGGTGGTTATGAACCGGCAAAGAGTTTTATCTTAAAAGCGATTGAAAACGGGAAACACGTAGTTACGGCCAATAAAGCGCTTCTGGCCGCACACGGGGATGAAATCTTTTCCGCAGCCTCCCGAAAGGGCGTGGAGGTGGGCTTTGAGGCGAGCGTGGGTGGTGGAATTCCCCTGATTCGATCGCTGAAGGAAGGCCTGGTTGCGGACCGCATCGAAAGCCTTTTCGGTATCTTGAATGGCACTGCCAATTATATTCTGACCAAAATGACCGACCAGGCAAAACCCTTTTCAAAAGTGTTGGAGGAAGCTCAGGCACTCGGCTATGCAGAGGCGGATCCCACCTTTGACATCGAAGGGATCGACACGGCCCATAAACTGACCATACTCCTTGCTATCGCCTATGGCGTACCCATCGATTCTGAGGCTGTCTATACAGAGGGTATTTCAAAGATCACGCCCCTTGACATCAAGTTCATAAAAGAGTTCGGATACCGTATCAAGCTCCTGGCTATCTCAAAAGACGATGGTGAGGCGATTGAGGCCAGGGTGCATCCCACACTGATAGCGGATGACAGTATGCTTGCCAATGTGAATGATGCCTACAATGCCCTCTACATAAAAGGGAATGCAGTGGGCAACGTGATGCTCTATGGACCCGGGGCTGGAATGATGCCCACAGGCAGCGCTGTGGTAAGTGATCTGGTAGATGTTGCGCGCAATATCCTCACGGATGCGGTGGGAAGGGTGCCGTCTGTGGGGTATCAGCCGGCCGGTGTCAAGGCACGGCGGATCAAGTCAATCGAAGAGCTTAAGACCGAGTATTATTTTCGAGTTTCAGCCGAAGACACGCCGGGTGTGCTGTCCAAAATCTCGGGGATTCTCGGAAAGCATCAGATCAGCATCAAATCGGTTCACCAGAAAGGGCGTGACCTTGTAGGCGCCGTACCCATTGTCATGATTACCCATGAGGCCAAGGAGGCGGCCGTACGGATGGCCCTTTCGGAAATCGATCAACTTGATGTAGTCAAAGACAAGACCGTTCTGATCCGGATTGAGGGTTGGAGATGAAATATGTCATCTTGGTGGGCGACGGTATGGGGGATTACGCCATTGGCGAGCTTGGAGGCAAAACTCCCCTTGCGGCTGCCCGTACTCCCCATATGGACTGGATAGCCGACCATGGAGAATTAGGTCTGGCACAAACTATTCCACAGGGGTGCGAAACCGGAAGTGATACGGCCAACTTGAGTCTCTTGGGCTACGATCCGAAAGCTACCCTGACGCGGCGGGCTCCGTTAGAGGCGGCCAGCCTTGGCGTCCATCTATCCGAGACAGATGTGGCCTTCCGGTGTAATTTGGTCACCCTTTCCACGCAAAATGGCATATTGACCATGGACGATTACAGTGCTGGTCACATCAGCACTGATGAAGCCCGGGACATTATCGAGGATCTGGACAGGGCCTTGGGAGATGAGACCTTCCGGTTTTATCCTGGCGTGAGCTACCGGCATCTTATGGTCTGGCATGGTGGGGCCGCAGAGGTTGACACCACGCCTCCTCATGATATTACCGGCCATGCGGTCCGCCCCTATTTGGATCGTATGACCTCTCATGGGGTCTTGCTTCAGCTCATGGATCGCGCGGGCACAATCTTAAAAGATCATCCGGCCAACAAAAGGCGCGTCGAAAAAGGGCTGAAACCGGCCAATCATATCTGGTTCTGGGGTCAGGGATATGCCCCACAACTGGAGGCTTTTGAA
>DAOVEU010000176.1:0-5142 GCA_030668805.1 Desulfobacterales bacterium | reverse complement strand
TCTCATCAAGGAAAAGCAGCCTTGTCTTAGCCCTTGACAAAGGCCCTCTGAGCTAATATTCTCACATAAAAATGAGTTGCTGAAGCCGCTCGCTGTCCGGGTTAAAAACCAAGAAGTTAGCTCCGCTTCGCTCCGCAATTGGCCTGCCCTGGCGCTTCGGCTTATTATGAGCCACCAAGTCGGTAATCCAGGTCTGGGCCAGGGAATAATGGAATATTGGACCTTTCTTGGGAGTGCAGCCAAGCTGATAAAGTGCTATATTTCCCATAAATTGTAGAGTCTCCGAAGACGTTAACAATAGTGCCACGAAGGTGACGATCATCAGAAGATGACAATCCTCGTGGCTTTTTTTTTGAAAATTGTGATGCAGGGGGAAAGACCAACATCTGATTGGATGTTTGGAAATTATTGGAGGGACAACATGTGCCAAAACGCTCATCATAGTGCCCCGTCTCAAAAATTCTGTGCCTTGGAATGGCAAGATGAAATATTTCACAAGTTTATACGTTTCACCCATCTCTCAAGGACGGGGAAATCCGAAATTCGAATATCGAAGCACGAAACAAATTCAAACGACCGAAATATCAATGACCAAAACGGAAAGTGGCATCACCAGACCGCTTTTGTTTTGAATTTTGAACATTTGAATTTTGATATTGTTTCGGATTTCGGATTTCGATATTCGGATTTTCATAACAGATAATGCCGCTCGTCAAGATGTTAAATTGCCAGAATCGAACGTAGAACTCATGAGACACAGCACTATGCGCTGGATTGTTTTTCTTCTCTGTACAGCCCTGTGGCTCGTTTCCTGCGTCGTGCCTGCATGGGCACACAAAGTCATGATCTTTGCCTGGGTAGAGGGGGATACGGTTTACACACAGAGCAAGTTTAGCGGCGGCAAGAAGGCCAAGAATTCCACGGTGGTCGTTTACGATGAGGAAGGGAACCAGCTCCTTGAAGGCAAAACCGATAACCAGGGGGAGTTTTCCTTCAAGGTTCCCAAAAAGGCCGATCTTAAGATCGTTTTAAAGGCTTCCATGGGCCATATGGCGGAGTGGAAAATACCAGCCGAGGAGATCACGGCGGTCGCCCCTGTCTCCAAAAGCAGAAGCACCCCTGAAGTCGGCGTTGAAGTTGCTACCAAAGAGGCCGCCCCTGCGATAGATACCAAAACGAGCAAGAAGCGACCAGCTCCCACCACCGTGGGCTTGAGCCGACAGGAGGTCAAGGCCCTCATCGATGAGTCCCTGGACAGAAAGCTTAGGCCAATTCTCAACATGCTGGCCAAATCCCTCGATCGTGGCCCTAAGGTGGGCGAAGTGATAGGCGGTGTAGGCTATATCTTCGGCCTTGTGGGCGTGGCTTTGTATTTTGCAACCCGTAAAAAAGGGAAATAGGTATAGTTTGCGGTGAACTAATACGGGGAATAACAAAATCAGGTGATAGGGGAAGACTTTGCCAGTGTTGATTCTTTCATTCACCGTCTTGATCCTCGCGTCAAGATTGTTGTGGTGTTCCTTTTCTCCATTGTCGTGGCCGTCTCCAACCGATTCGTGGTTCTGATGTCGGCCCTGGCTTTGGGCCTCTGTATTGTCTTGGTGGCCAGGTTGTCCATAAAGGAGCTTATCCGACGACTCCTCCCTGTCAATATGTTCATCGTTTTTCTGTGGTTCTTTCTCCCCTTTACCTTTGAAGGTGAGCCCCTCTTTTCAGTGGGCCCGCTGGTTGGGACCCATGAGGGAGTATTATATGCCGCCCGGATCAGCATTAAATCGAACGCTATTATGGTTGTGTTGATTGCACTGGTTACCTCAACCTCCATCTTGACCTTAGGCCATGCCATGCATGAACTGAGGGCTCCAGAAAAGATCGTTCACCTCTTTTTCTTTACCTACCGATACCTTCATGTCATACACCAGGAGTATCTCCGGCTGGTGAATGCCATGAAGGTCCGAGGTTTCCGCCCTGGAACCAATATGCACACCTATAAAACCTTCGCCTGTTTGGTGGGGATGCTTCTGGTCAGGAGTTCCGACCGGGCAGAGAGGGTTCGCAATGCCATGCTGTGTCGGGGTTTCAGAGGAAAGCTTTACAGCCTTAGCCGGTTTTCTCTGAAAACCAGCGACGTCATCTCCTTCATTGTGATGCTGGCTTTGGTCCTGGCATTGGGAGTATTGGAATGGACAAAAATAGCCTGATCATCAGCCTGGAGGATATATCCTTCAGCTATCATGGCAGGGTCCCTGTCCTTGACAAGCTCAACCTATCATTCTACCAGGAAGACCGGATGGGCTTGATGGGACCCAACGGAAGCGGGAAAACCACTCTGTTTCACGTTATCATGGGGCTGTTAAAACCCTCTTCTGGGAGGGTGGAGATTTTCGGCAGGCATGTTAGGGAAGAAAAAGACTTTGGAGGTGTGCGTCAAAGAATCGGCCTGCTTTTTCAGGATGCAGACGACCAGTTGTTTAGCCCCACGGTCTTGGAGGATGTTGCCTTTGGCCCCTTGAATCTGGGCAAGTCACAGGATGAGGCCAAGACCATTGCCTACAGGACATTGCAGTCCCTGGGTTTGGCCGGTTTTGAGGACAGGATAACCTACAAGCTATCCGGTGGGGAAAAAAGACTTGTCTCCCTTGCCACGGTCCTGGCTATGGAACCGCAGGTATTGCTCCTGGACGAACCAAGCACGGGCTTAGATGAAACAACGGAAAAGCGACTTATTGATATCCTGAAGAACCTTAACCTTTCCTACATCCTTGTTTCCCACAACATCGACTTCCTCACGGAGACAACCGACTATATCAGCTATATGGCCAACGGAAAGATTTCTCTTGACGAGGAAAGCATTCCCCACACCCACGTACACACCCACAAACACGGGAGATATGCCCACAAACATAGTCTCGGCGGGCCACACAAAGAGAGGACTTAGTTCGCTACGCTCGCAATAGGAAATTCCTATACAGTCAAGTTAACACCCCCACCCTGCCCCCTCTGAAGCATAAGCGCTAAGTTGTTTTTGCACCGGATGGGCTGTGGAAGGTTTACTGAAAAAAATGAACATCGAACATCGAACGTCCAACATCGAACGTTGAATGGGAAAAGATGAAGAAACAGAAATAGCCGTTGAATGTTCGGTATTGGATATTCGTTTTTCATTCGACGTTGGACGTTCGACGTTGGACGTTCGATGTTCATCTTTCAAAACAATTCCGCACGGCATAAATGTAACCTGTGAATGTTTACAAAACAACTTAGCGCTTATGGAGGGCGGCCCCCGGTTGCATGGAGGGAAATCTCGTCCATTAAACCCAACATGAGCGCAAGGTTGCGCCTGACGGCTTGAAAACATTACACTACGTGTCCATTGTTCCCTGGCCCAGACCCTGGCCCAGACCGGGTTTTTCTCTCTGTGGCATAGTCCAACTTCTGTCGCACCAGGGCGGGCCGGGTTTTTCTTTCGGAGGCATTGTCCAACTTCTGTCGCGCCAGGGCGGGCCAATTGTGAGCGAGGAGAACCGGCTCACTGCATGGAACCCGATTAGTTCCTGTTTGACAAATGAATGCATGCCCGTCTACAATTGTCGGCACGACAATCAGAAAAGAGGAGGCTGACTCATGAAGACAGAGACACGTTTGCTGCTGTCGGTTCTTATTCTGGCAACCCTGCTTACAGGATGGGCTTCAATCGTTGCAGCCGAGACCGTGACCTGGGCGGAGCACCCCTTGCTGGCCTGGGAAAAAAATGCTTTGAAGCTGTTTGACAGGAACGATTACAACAAAGTCATTGATCTGGCCCGGGAGCAAGATAGCGACCCAAGCGGAAATGCGCCTTTATTCATATATTACGGCCATGCCCAGAAGTACTACTTGGAGCGTGACCGGGCGTCTGCCATTTACTACAAGCAACAATACGGCGTCATTTTTAATCGCCTGTCAGGCGCGAACCTGGCAGTGCTTTCGCGGCTGGTGGTCATGCCGTATATGTCCTGGAATAAGAAGATTAATCAGAAGTTTCTGGATGCCGCCTTTCAAAAGGCGGGCAACGAGAAGCACATTGGTGCAATCCTTTTCTATCTTGAGAGTCATGAGCCGGACGTTGCCAAAGGAGCAATCAAGGGGCTGCGTGCCATTTTGCAACGCAAGCGTGACATTGTGTTAAATGGTAGCGCTTTGAGCAGCGCTGACCGGGCATGGATGAGTGATCCTCGCCTGTTGCAGCTTCTGGTCAAAAAGACCGGAGAGTCTGTCAGCCCTATCGCCGGTTTCATGTCCAAAATGCCGGCCTTTGCCCGCAAGAAGGTTATGGGCGGGGCCGCTGCCTGCCTGGGGCTCATTGAGGATCCGGCCCTGCCCATGTTGCGTGAGGCGGCCAGCATGGGCAATGCCAATGCGGCCGCTGCTATCCAGCTCATTCAGGATGCAAAGGGCGCCCGTCTCGCCAAGTATCCTGACAGTACGTGGTACAGCGCCACTGGTCGTTGACAGGTGACCAACCACAAGCCAGAACCGTAGGGCTTCGCCCCAGTTGAAGTGTTGGAGAAAACGACATGAAGTCATTCATTTCTCTCTTCCTGATCCTCACAATGATAACCCTTATCAGCGGTTGCCTCTTGCTGGGAAAGAACAAGGAATACCAACCGTTTGAAACGAGCGGACTTGACCAGCTCACTCCTGGCCGGACAACGGCGTCAGAAGTGACTGCAATGTTGGGTGCGCCAACCCAGGTGGTGAAGCTCTGCAACGGGAATGCCTACATCTACAAGCGCTCTCTAAGCAAGGGCACCGGGCTCTGGTTAGTAATCGTGAGTTTTGGAAATTACGATAAAGACTATGATCAATTGGTTTTCTTTTTTGACCAGAATGATGTCTTGCGTCACTACGGCGTCAGCCTGAACGCCGGAAAGGCATCCTATGGGCTCCCGTTTTAGTATCCCCGTTGTTCTCATAACCTTTTTGCTTTCAGGTACTCTTCTTTTTTCTGCCTGCCTCTCATATCGGTTTGTAAGGGCGGTGCAAGGAGACGAAGTCGTGCCCCCCGGCGATACATTCGAGTTGGGAAAGACAAGCTTGGGGGAGGTGCTGTCAACGCTTGGGGCACCGGACAAGGTGGCGGAACTGGAAGGAAAAGACCTT
>DAOVEU010000109.1:0-6329 GCA_030668805.1 Desulfobacterales bacterium | reverse complement strand
AGCAAAAGGATATTGTGGTAGTAAGCTGTGACACCAATCTCAGCGATGGGAGCTGCCTGGGGCTGTCAGGCTCACAACTCATCAAACTATTGAACGCCTATACCCTGTTCGTGGAGCGGTATGAAACTCATTCTTCTATCGACTTTGTCTTGGAAATCAAGAGGGTCCTGGGCGAGCCTATGATAGGCGTCGTATTCAATAAGATTGAAGCCGTGGATCTGGAGGAGCTCAAGGAATTTGTTACACCTTTCCTGCATCGGAGGGATGTGGAGGTATTCGGCTGCTTGCCCAGGGATACGTTGGTAGGGTCTATCGGGGTAAGGGAACTTGTGGACCATCTGGGCGCTGATGTGGTGTGTGGCAAGGATAGGCTCGATCCCTTGGTGGAAAACTTCCTGGTGGGTGCCATGCAGGTAGACAAGTTCATAACGTACTTGCTGAAGAGCCCTTCCTCGGCGGTTATTGTGGGTGGTGATCGCACAGAGATCCAGCTTGTTGCCATAGAAAATGATGTGAGGTGCCTTATCCTATCCGGAAACCTCTACCCCAATGAAATCATCATGGCAAGGGCTGAAGCAAAGGGTGTGCCTATTCTGGTAGTCAGAGATGATACCTACACAGTAGCAAAAAATGTGGAGGCCATGGTTGGAAAGTTTAGCCTGGGGGAAAGAGAAAAGATAGACCACGGGATCAAGCTGGTAGATGAGACCTTCGATTTTAGGAAGCTTTACAAGCGCCTCAACCTTGAGCCCTAAGTTTAGCTTTTGCCCAAGGGGTGGAGTTGTAGAAATTCCGAGACGTCTAGTGCCCCGTCTCATAAGTTCTACACCTTGAAATGGCAAGATGAAATGTTTCATAAGTTAATACGTTTTACCCAGCTTTCAGGGACGGGGAAATCCGAAATTCGAATATCGAAACTTGAAGCAAACTCGAATGACCAAAATTTCAAAATTCAAAAACACTAATAAATTCGCCCGATTAATATTGGATGCAAGGTTTCGGTATCATCCGGTTTGGGTTGCTGTTTTGAACATTTGAGCATTTGAATTTCAGATTTGTTTCGATTTTCGAGTTTCGATATTCGGATTTTTTGAAGTCATTCCTGTGATTTAAGGAGATGTCAAATTGCCAAAATCGTGCACAGAACTTTTGATACATTGCACTAGTTAAGGGAGGGCATCCATGTTAGTAAAAGGCTGGATGACTGATGATGTCATAACTGCGGATGAAGACACCACCATGATGAAGGCTTTTATCATCATGAAGGAGAAAAAGATCCGCTCCTTGCCAGTTGTGAACAAAAAGGGTAGACTGTTAGGGATCGTTACCGACAGGGACTTGAGAGACGCTTCACCATCCAAGGCAACGACCCTGGACGTGTATGAACTGAATTACCTGATTTCTACCATTAAGATCAAGGATCTTATGACCAAAAATCTGGTGTTTGTCAGGCCCGATGAGACAGTGGAATTCGCTGCAATCTTGATGCTCGAAAACAAGATCTCATCACTTCCTGTCATCAATGACAAGGATTCCTTGATCGGCATTATCACGCAAACCGACATTTTCAAGGTGCTGATCAATATTACAGGGGTTTACACCGGGGGCATTCAGTTTGCGTTCAGTCTGGAGGATCGCCCGGGTTCGATCAGAGAAGTAACCGATGTGATCCGGTCCTATGGTGGGCGAGTGGTGAGCCTCTTATCTACACGCGAAACCGCTGAAGAGGGTTGCCATAATGTTTACATACGTACCAGCCCCTTGCCAGAAGACAAGCTGAGAGGTTTGGTCAAAGAACTGGAAGAGAAGTTTGTGGTCCTTTACACGTCTGAGGACTTACTCGGCGAGATTGAGAGTCGTCGCATTCGAATTCCGGGATAGCCCATTTGCTCCTCTTCCTTAAAATCCCCCTTTAACCTAAAGTGATCGGTTCAAGGTTCAGGGTTCAGGGTTCAAAGGTTATAGTATACTGATATCCTTAATTTTATAACACAATGCTCAGATTAACCTCTTTCACCCATCAGGTGTCAGGTGTCGGGTGTCAGGTGTCAAAACCCTGAACACTGAACCCTGAACACTGAAACCTGAACTTTGTTAACAGCCAGTTAGGGCTCTTCAACCGGGAACCGTGAACGTTGAACCGCTCAACCTAGGTTTAAGAAAGGGGGACTTAGGGGGATTTTTCGTAACCTTTCAACAAGTTAGGGTATGAGTCATGGTAGTCGATAAAAAGTATATATCGACCAAATTTAGCCACACCAAGCTTAAAAGGAGGCATAAGGAGCTTGCCGTCCTGTATGACATTAGCAGCGACCTGACGAGCTCTCTTGGCCTTACAGAGGTTTTGGATAGAGCGATCCTGAAAGTTCTGGAACACTTTAAGGTAGATGCTGTCAGGATTTATTTAATGGATCAAACCGAGCAGTGCCTTGAACTCGTTGCCTATAAAGGGATTGCAAAGAACCAGGTGAAGGAGTTACGCAAAATCCGTATAAGTGAGGGCTTTTCAGGCAAAGCGGCTCGAACCAAGAGTTTTATCGCTCAGAAGGTTGCGGACCTGGAAGACAAGGAAAGAGCAGCCCTTCTGCAAAGGAAGGGATTCAAAGTTGTCATATGTGTGCCTCTCATCTTAAGGGACAAAGTGGTAGGCGTCATGAATCTGGGTTCAAAACGGATGATTTCACTAACTGAAGCAAAGATTGATCTGTTAGTCGCCATAGGAAGCCAGATCGCCATTGCAATCAACGTAGCCAAGCTTTATGAGGATATCCGGAAAAAAGCAGAAGAGATCAGGAAGACAAAAGAGGAGTTGGAATTGTTTGCCTACACGATCTCACACGATCTCAAGAATCCGGCTATCGGCGTCTCGGGGTTTGCCAGATTACTCGCTGAAAAATATGAACATAGCCTGAACGAAAAGGGGAAAAGATACTGCAATCAAATCAGGAAGGCAGCCGAACAGATCGAGATATTCACTCAAGACATCAATGAGTACATCACGACCAAAAGAGTCCCTTTCAACATCAAAAAGACCAATATCAAAAAGATCATAGGGCACATCAGGAATGAAGTGTTACATGTTTTGAAGGAGCGGAACATAAAATGGTCGGAACCCGACACCATTCCCCAGGTCATGGCAGACCAGTTGGCCATAACCCGAGTTTTTAGAAACTTGATCGATAACGCGCTGAAACACGCCGGAGAAAATCTTACCAAGATTGCCATAGGCTACAACCAGGACGACGATTTCCACATATTTTCGTTCAGCAACGATGGCGTGACTATGAAAAAGGAGAATTCCGAGGTGATCTTTCAAATGTTCCAAAGACTTCCAGTATCGGAGCAAACAGAAGGGTCGGGCTTGGGTTTAACCATTGTGAAAGAAATCGTGGAAGCCCACAAGGGCAAAGCCTGGTGTGAATCCGGGCCCCAAAAGGGTACAACCTTTTACGTAGCTATTTCAAAGGACCTCGGATAATCTTCTTCGTCCCTGAGAGATGTTCGGTCGGGTGTAAAACGACCCTACGAAGCCTACCTTTCAATGTGTGTAGGGGCGGGCTTTATGCCCGCCATTGCCATGTGTGCTAGCATTGCAGTTTCCCGGCGAGCATGGCGCTGGCAGGCGGGAATCCTCTTAAACCCATTATTCCACCATTCCAGTATTCCAGTATTCCAATTGTGAGCGGAGCGAACTAAGTCCTAAGGAACCGATCTCAGCCATTTTTTCGGGCAAATTCGTCCATGAAATCTACCAGGGCTTTTACTGCCTCCAGGGTTGAGGCATTGTAGATCGAGGCCCGACACCCTCCGACCGAACGGTGACCCTTGAGCCCGCCCAGGCCATGCTCAAAGGCCTGCTGCACGAATTCTTTTTCCAGATCCTTGCCAGGAAGGCGAAAGGTCACATTCATCACAGACCGGCTCTCCTTTTCCGCGGTTCCTCGGTAGAACTCGGACTCATCAATTGCGCGATAAAGGAGACCAGCCTTCTCTCGGTTGACTCCTTCCATTTTCTCAAGCCCCCCAATGGTCTCCTCCAGCCATTTTAGCACCAGTTGAATGGTGTAAACCGCAAAACAGGGTGGTGTGTTGAACATCGAGTTGTGATCGACAAACGTGGTATACTTGAGCATGGTAGGAAGCTCCTTGGGCACACGCTCCAGCATGTCCTCGCGAATGATCACCAGGGTGGCTCCTGCCGGCCCGAGGTTCTTTTGAGCCCCGGCATAGATCAAGCCAAAAGGAGAAACGTCAATAGACCGGCTCATTATGTCTGAAGACATGTCACAGATAAGAGGGACCCCGTCTGTATCAGGAAAAGATACCCACTGAGTACCCTTGATCGTATTGTTCGAAGTGATGTGAGCATAGGCAGCGTCAGAGTTGAAGGAAATCCCCTTGGGAATATAGGAAAAGTTCTTATCTTCAGATGAGGCGACCACGTTGACCGCCTTTCCCTGGATCCTGGCCTCCTTGATCGCCTTGGTGGCCCAGGTGCCCGTGTTTACATAATCGGCCGAGTGGCCCTCGGGCAGCAAGTTCATGGGAATCATGCAAAACTGCAAGCTTGCACCACCTTGAAGGTAGAGCACGTGGAAGCTCTTATCGAGTTTAAGGAGTCGCCTGATACGCGCTGCGGCATCCTCAATGACCTCTTCAAACCATTTTGATCGATGGCTTACCTCGGTGATAGACATGCCTGACCCTTTGAAATCTAGCAGTTCTGCCTGAATCTCCTCCAGAACCGGCAACGGCAGAACTGCTGGCCCTGCATTGAAGTTATGGATTCTCCCTTTCATTTGAACCTCCTGAGTTTTGCGGCGACGCTATAAGCAAAAGGCACCGTGTGTCAAGGAGAAAACCAGCGGAGAATTGGTGGTAGAAATAGGAAAGAGTCCTTTCAGGCAAGCGTACCGGATACGGTCAATTTTGGGCTCTGAGGCCAGAATGGAGCCACAAGAAATGGTCAATTTTCCATACGAGATTATACGGATGTCAGGATATTAAAGCACGACAGTTCCAATTTTTGTTGGATTCAGACCAAACATGTTGTAAACGTTCTTTCACGAGAAATCGCTGAGTGAAAAGGTTTGCTTGCAGGAGATGCCGTCACACTTCCTCGAAGAAATCAGTAACTACAATGTTCGCAGGGCATGGCCGAAACCTGGCAAATGCGCTCTTCTTGTCATCGATATGCAAGAATATTTTCTTCCGATTGCTTCACCCATCATAGGAAATGTTCTGTCCATAATTGAGGCGTGCCGCGCGGAAGGAATCAGGGTAATCTTTACAAGGCACGGCCACAAGGATATCTCTAAGGATGGGGGAATGCTTGCCAAATGGTGGGGCGACTGCATAAAATATGGCTCAGGAGATTGGCAACTCATCAAAGCTCTATCGCCACCGGATACAGACGGAGTTCTGGATAAGAACCGGTATAGCGCATTTTTTGGGACCGAGCTTGACGAGAGTCTAAGATCACGAGGAATTGAGGAACTCATCATAACCGGGGTGATGACTAACTGTTGCTGTGAGACGACCGCAAGAGACGGTTTTGTTCGCGATTATCGGATATTCTTCGTTTCCGACGCAACGGCCACCGTGAACGATGACCTCCATATAACATCTCTGAAAAATCTGGCTTATGGCTTCGCCCATGTCCTATCTACTGGAGAACTATGCAGGCATATCGAAAATCATCGCACGTGAAGGTGCTTTCAGGGTCAAAAACACTCGATTACAGGGGCGTCAAGGCATGCTCAGGATTAAAGATATCATAACGAAATCACAGGTATTTCTGGAACACTTGGAACACTGATAGATAGCAGCAAATCATAAGCCATGGGGGTACTAACGCTAACACATGGTATTGTTGAATTTTCAGTCTGTCTTGGATTCAAGCATAGGATAATTAATCACAATCCCGGGGCCTATTTTTTGAAACCATCGCGACGAAGAGCGGCGCCGGCCTGCGGAGCGCAGAAGCGATCCGCGAAGGAGCACGCCGATGCCGCGAATCACGGCTGCGGCGTGTGCGGTGCGTCCGCGACACGGCCTTTCTTGAGCGTGGACGGTCGGGACTACCGGCGTTGCGACTGTTGCCAGGCCACCTTCCTGAATCCGGTGCAGAGGCTGTCACCGGAGGCGGAACATGCGCGCTATCTACAGCATAGGAACGATCCGGCCGGCGCGGATTACCGGCGGTTTCTGTCGAAGCTCGCCGATCCTTTGTTGAAACGGCTGGCGCCACACCGGGATGGGCTGGATTACGGATGCGGCCCGGGGCCGGCGCTGGCTCAAATGCTCTGCGAGGCAGGACACCGCGTAAG
>DAOVEU010000372.1:0-2955 GCA_030668805.1 Desulfobacterales bacterium | reverse complement strand
GTCTGGACAGGCGATTTCTCGTTCCCCACCCGATGTTGTCAGCACCTTTAATCGATTTTTCCTTTATGCTCTTATGTTCCGACGGCATCTCGGATACATCCCTTGCCTCCAAAACTCCTTCTGCATCTGCCATAGCAATCTTCTCCCTCTTTGGATTGCGGATTGCGGATTGCGGAATTAACATCCAAAATCGTTATTCGTCAATATTCAATCCTCTTAGGGCAACTTATAGGACCTGTCAACCCGAATTGAGGAATTTAGGGATTCAGGAATTGAGGAATTTCACGCCTATCTCTGTGGTTCTACAATGACCTTGATCGACTCTTGTGCCTCAGCTACTAACTGAAATCCCTTGCTCGTTTCTGAGAGGCTCAGCCGATGCGTGATCATTTTGTTTACCTTTACGCGCCTCGCACGAATAAGCTCCATGGCCGTTACATGATCTGCCGGGCTTCCAGCGTATGAGGTCGTGAGCGTTATATCGTTCCGAAAAAACAGCTCGTTCACAGAGATGGGAAGGGTTACGCCCAGGTCTGTTGGCGCAAAGAAGAGCACCGTGCCCCCGCGTTCCACTGATTCCAGGGCTTGCAGGTTGGCCGGCCTTGCCCCTGTGCAGACGAAGACCTTATCTGCCAGCCAGCCGTCATTTACCCGGCGTACCTCAGACGGAATACCTTTGCTCGCGTGTATGGCGGCATCGGCCCCAAAGGCCGTGGCTGCTTGCAGGCGAGTCTCACTGATATCTGTGGCTACCACGCGGCCTGCACCCAGAGTGCGGGCAAGCTGTATGTGTAACAGACCGGCGATACCGCTGCCAATGACCAGCACTGTCTCGCCCGGCTGAAGCCCGGCGATCCTTTGTGCGCGCAGCACACAGGCCAGAGGTTCTGTAAAGGTGGCCTCTTCAAAGGAAACCTCGTCTGGTATCGGGTACACACCACGATCGGTATTGATGGCGGGCAGCCTCACATACTCGGCAAAGCCGCCAGGATCGAAATTGGTACGCCGTAGGGTGTCACAGACCGTATGATGCCCGCTGAGGCAATACCGGCACGTGTTGCAGGGTACGTGGTGTGATGCAACTACCCGGTCTCCCTTCTTGTAGCGATCAACCCCCTCACCCACTTCAACAACTTCTCCGGCAATTTCGTGCCCAAGGACCAGGGGTGCACGCTTGATGCGATACCACTCCATCACATCGCTGCCGCAGATGCCACTGGCCTCTATGCGCACAAGCAGTTCCCCGGGGCCTATCCCGGGAGTGGGCATCTCCTCTATCCGGATGTCCTTGTTATTGTAATACATAGCCACGCGCATGTTTCGGATCCCCTGGTGGATAGGCTCAAGGCATGGCAAGAATTGCGCGTGCCCCGGGCTCGTTAACTGAGGCTTCAAGCAGGTGGCTAAATCCTCACGAGATCATAGGCCCTGGTTCCCAGTCCAATTGCTTCGGCATATTCTAACTGGATCTCCCAGTCTACGTTCGGATAGATCGCGCGGAACTTATCCTCTCCAGGCTTGAAGTTTTTGGTAAGACAGGAGCTTTTCAGCCCCTCTGCGTTATTGACCAGGTCGGCCGAGGCCTGGTCGATAGCTACCGGGTCGGTTGAGGCCAGGATACCGATGTCGGGTACAATGGGGGCATCGTTATAGCCATAACAGTCGCATGCAGGTGATACCTGGGTGATAAAGTTAAGAAACATGGCCGAGTCTTTTTTCCCTTTCAACACACCGGCCGTATATTCCACCATGTTTTCCAAAAACACGGGGATCGCCTGGTTCCATTGAATCTGAATGGCTTGATTCGGACAGATAACTATACACTCCCCGCACCCTACACACTTTTTGCGGTCGATCTTCGCCTTTTCATCAACCAGGGAAATGGCCTCCTGGGCGCAATATTCCACACATTCCCCGCACCCCTCACACTTTTTTCTCTTTACCTTAGGGGAGACTGTCGAATGCTGGGCCAATTTTCCTTTTCGAGAAGCGCACCCCATCCCAAGATTCTTGATGGTGCCCCCGAACCCTGAAAGCTCATGGCCTTTAAAATGGGCCACACTCACGATGGCGTCAGCACGGACAATCTCGGAGCCGATATAGACCCTCTTGAAGCGTTTCAAGTTCACTGTCACGGCTGTTTCATTGCCACCCCGAAGCCCATCGGCAATGATCAGGGGGGCATTCACCACAGCGTATGTGAACCCATTGAGAATGGCGGTTGTCAGATGGTCAACCGAGTCACTCCGGCTCCCCACGTACAGGGTATTCGCATCGGTCAAAAAGGGACGCCCACCCACTTCCTTTATCATGCTAACAATCCTGCGTAGAAAAACAGGTCGCACGTAGGCTGTGTTTCCTGCCTCCCCAAAATGGAGCTTCACGGCCACCAGGGCCCTTTCCTTGACCCTAATTGCCAGGCCCACTACCTCGAGCAGGCCCTTAACCTTGTCTACAAGATTCTCACTCACCTTTGTCCTGAGGTCCGCAAAGTAGACAGCACTTTTCATAGTCTTTCCCCAGCCATAGAGATGGCGGCTTATTCATATTTGTCCTAGAAGATACCATTGTTCAAGTGAGCTAAAGTGCCTAAAGTGAACTAAAGTGCCTAAAGTTAAGGGATGGACATGATCGACTTGTGATCCTTGTTTCGTCTTTTGATTTAAGCACCTTAGTTCATGGAGTAAATAGAGCCAAGAGTAGGAAAGGAGCATAATTGACTTATATTTTTTGGTTCTTAACTTTAGGCACTTTAGTTCACTTTAGGCACTTTAGGCACTTGTCTCCACTCACTTTAGCTCACTTTAGGCACTTTTCTTTATATCTTCCAACCGCTGAATAATAAGTTCCGCAGCCTTTTTCCCGGAAAGGAGCATCCCTCCGAAGATGGGACCCATCCGGTAAGAGCCAAATGTGGCATTGGCAGCCATGCCTGCCACATACACTCCCGGAAAT
>DAOVEU010000056.1:0-8251 GCA_030668805.1 Desulfobacterales bacterium | reverse complement strand
TTTCAATTACTTTTTCCCGGTATATCCTTTCAAATACTTGAAAAACTCAGAGTCTGTGGAAAGAATGAGCGAGCTCTCTTTATCCAGGGTTTCCCTGTACATATCAAGCGTATTCACAAAAGAATAGAAATCAGGATCACGTCCATAGGCCTTAGCATATATCTTTGTCGCAGTGGCATCGCCTTTGCCCTTGATTTCCTGGGCTGTCTTGTAAGCCTCTGAGGTAATCCGTTTCATCTCCCTTTCCTTTTCTCCCTCGATCTTCCGGGCCTCTCCCTTACCTTCGGAACGGAACTTTTCAGCCATTTGTTTCCGCTCTGCAATCATCCGTCCAAAGACTGCCCTCTGGACCTCCTCCCCGTAATTGATCCGCTTGATCTTAACATCAACCAGCTCAATGCCGAACTTGGCAAGCTTGGGCTGGGCCTGCTCCATAATCCCCTTGCTTATTTTTTCCCGGCCAACCTTGACTGTGCCAAGTCGTCTTTTGTCCTTCATCTCTTCCTGTTCCAGACCGAGCCCTAAAGTGTCGAGTTCTCGATTCGTTCTGCGCACGGTTTCGATGAGAGGATACGAGGTGATAAAATTGCGCACCGCCGGGTCAATGATATCGTCAAGGCGACTCAAAGCACCTGACACATTATTCACGGTCTGAAAGAACTTGAGTGGATCAACAATCTTCCATCGCGCAAAAGTGTCCACCCAGATAAATGTCTTATCTAACGTGGGGATTTGCCCGGGATCCCCGTCCCATTCCTGGAGGTTCTTGGGAAAACGATTGGCATGTTGGATAAAAGGAATTTTAAATTTGATGCCGGGCTCCTTTATTGGTGCCCCGACTAGTTTGCCAAATTGCGTAACAACCACCTGTTCAGTTTCATCTACTGTGTAAACACCGCCAAAGGCGATCAGGAGGGCAACGATAACCGGAACAACGATTAATAACCCTTTACCCTTCATTTTTGCACCCCCTCTATTCTACCCATACCCAGATTGAGTAATGGAAGGATGTTTTTTTGATCGGCATCGATAATGTATTTGCTGCCTAATTTGGGAAGAAGATCCTTCAGGGCCTCCAGATAAAGACGCCGCCGAGTCACGTCCTTGGCTATGGAATATTCATTGTACAGGGCCACGAACCTGGACGCATCCCCCTTGGCCCGGTTTATTCGATCAAGGGCATACCCTTCAGCAGACTTGATGGTTTTTTCAGCATTTCCCTTGGCAGCAGGAATGGCTTTGTTATATTCCTCCCTCGCCTTGTATACCATCTCTTCCTTTTCTTGTACGGCCCGGTTCACTTCGTTTAAAGACGGCTGGACAAGTTCAGGGACATTTGTCTTTTTCATCTCGATGGTCACAACGTAGATCCCCGTCTCTGCCTCATCAAGCTCTTTTTGCAGGAACGACCGGGCCTCGTCAGCGATTTCCTCTCTTTTGCTGAGGACCTCATCAATGCTTCTGTCACCTATCACCAACCGCATGCTAGACTCCGCCAGATCGCGAAGTGTAGCCCTGACATTTCGCACCTTAAACAAGAACTGGTAAGGGTCTTTTACCCGGTATTGAACAATCCAGGGCACCACACCCACGTTAAGATCACCTGTCAGCATAAGATATTCACCCTCATAGGCCTTGCTCACTGCGTACTGGGTGCGGACACCGGCTGCAACGGTCCGGAAACCGAATTCTTCTTTGTCGATACGCCTTACCGGGACCTTGGTCACTTTCTCAATGCCCGTGGGGAGCTTAAAACCGAGTCCGGGTTGAGCGGTGCGGACATACTTGCCAAACCGCTGAACGACCCCTACTTCATCCACCTTTACGCTATAAACGCTTGAACTGCCAAAATAAATAAGGAGGACAACAAGTATGATGATCCAGCCACCAGGCAATTTCAAATTCTTAAACTTTTTAACCACCTCATCCACCCCTGGTGGCATACCTCCGCCAGGGCCTTGCTGCTGTTTTTTTAACTTGTCCCAATCCCAGGCCATCAGCTACTCCTATTGCTCGGTGTTTTGATAAAATCGCTACGCGATTTCATGAGAAATACAGTGTAGCCACCCGGCTCCGCATAGTCAAGGAAAAACGGAAATAGTTCCTGTTGACAGCCAGCAGTTCGGCAGATTATGAGAGTACGTATGAGAAAAAAGATGGACAAACCTGCCCCCCTCGGCACAATCTTGCAGCAGGCCCTAAAAGCCTCGAGAATTGATGTTGATTTAGATGCCTGCAAGCTCTGGCAGCAATGGAAGGACGTGGTAGGCCCGGCAATTGCTGAAAATGCCTGGCCGGAAGCAATCAAAGGAAAATCACTGTTGGTTAATGTATCGAGCGCCCCATGGATGCAGCAGCTTCAATTCTTGAAGCCTGAGCTGATCGAAAAACTTAACGAGTCCCTTGGAAAAGAGGTACTTGGAGATATACGGTTTAAAATCGGCCCCGTGAACCGTGATGGGTGATCAGCATACCACATTCGCCTATCACAGGTCTCTATTCCCCTATCATCTTTTTCACCTCATCCGTATACCCTCCCTCCGGTTTATAGATTATGATCGGGGGATCGACCTTCAGTCCTGGATTGCCATATTTTATCCCCTCTGCGATGGCCCGTATAGCCCCTGAGTATTGCTTAGGATGAATCAACCTCAGCCGTTTGGGCTCCAGCCTGGATGCTCGCATATGCAGGACAAGATCGATCACACGCTCGGCCGGATAAATCACCACTAAGCGACCAGAGCGTTTCAGCAGACCCCCGGCAACAGAAACCACATCCGAAAGACATGCCTTGATCTCATGCCGTGCCACAGCCCGCTCTGCCTCCGGATTGATCCGTCCGGAAAGTACCTTGCGGTACGGCGGGTTGCTGAAGACAACGTCAGCCGTCCCGGGTGTCAGATATGACTTGAAATCCTTCATGTCTCCGTGCACAATGGTAATCCTTCCCTCCATGTGGTTTAGCCGTACATTTCTGGAAGCCAATTCTGCCAGATCCTTCTGGATCTCAATCCCGTAGATGTGTGCCGACGGAGTCTGAAGGGAAAGGATCAGGGGTATTACTCCGCAGCCGGTCCCGAGGTCAACGGCGATGTCTGTGGCCCTCAAGTGGACATGGTGTGCCAGGATTGCTGCATCAATCGAAAATCTATAACCCTTCTTTTTCTGAATGATCTTGAGCCGATCACGAAACAGGCTGTCGGTTGTGGTCATTGGTCAATAACGGAGTGCCTAAAGTGAACTAAAGTGCCTAAAGTGCCTAAAGTTAAAGAAACAAAACCAATTAGGTCCTTAACTTTAGCTCACTTTAGTTCACTTTAGGCACTTTAGCTCACTTCTACACGGTCAATCATCAATCTTATTGATGACAAGGCCGGTCATTACCTTGGGATAGAAATAGGTCGATTTCCTGGGCATGATAAGGCCTGCATCCGAGACCTCCTGGACCTGGTCAAGCCTGGTGGGGTTGAGGATAAGAGCTATAGCGCATTTTCCCGTACGAACCGCATCCAGGGCCTTATCGACTCTGCTGGTATACAGGATGCACCCCTCGTCATCCAGGGCGGCACCATTTAGGCCCAGGATCTCTTGAAGAACAAGCTTTGTCACTGCGGTGACATCAAGCTTTCTGAGCGGTACAGGGATTTCTTGGCCAAAAAGGTGATCCATGACCCCCTCTTTCACCCGGAGCACGTAAAAGCCCTTGTCGTCTCGCAAGGCTGCGCCTATGACTGTGCCATTGGTACCTGTCTTTACCTTGCTCAAAAACGCCTTTTCAATTTGCTTGCGATTCAGACTATCAAAATCAAGTGTTTCGATATCAAAATAGGCACGGGCTTTATTGATAAAGCCCTCTACATCTGCTTTCCCTTCATTACAAAGCACCCGATGCGCCGGACGGATCGTAAGGCCCGAGTCGTGCATGCTGGTTAGATACATCATGACAAAATTGCAGGGGTCATTGGGATCTAAAGCAGTCTGCTGGGACAAAATCTGATTGCGGTACCTGAGAGCGGTCTCATATCGATGATGTCCGTCAGCAATGTACAGGGTGTGGTCAGCCAACCTCTGTCCAATCTCCTTGTGGATCTGCCGATTTTTTACCCGCCAAAGACGGTGCTGATAGCCCATGAGGTCTTCAAAGTCAAGATCCGGTCGAAGCCCCTGGATACCAGCCCGGAGCGATCTAAAGATCTCGTTCTCCGGATCTGGAAATAGCGAAAATATGGGACTGAAATTCGCCCGTGATGCCTCGATGAGCTTAAGACGGTCTATGTTGGTGGCTGAGAAGGTCTTTTCATGGGGCAGTATGATCCCCTTTTCAAACCTTTCAAGTCCTACCAATGCAATGAAACCAAACCGGGTACGAATCTCCCCGTCCAGCCTGTAGTCCATCTCAGTCACATAGAAGGCAGGCTCTTTGTCCTGTCTCAGCATCCCTTCATCCAGCCAACTGCGGAAAAACTTGGCCGCACGGGAATAACGATTATCATGTTCGGTATCCTCCGGGTAGACCTTGCCCAGGATCAAGCGAATCATATTCTGAGGGTGCCTCTTATAGAATTCTTGTTGCTCCCTTTCTGAAACAACGTCGTGAGGCGGTGTGACCACCGCCTTCAAGTCCGGTACCTTCTTAGGATCATAAAGGATACCCCTAAAAGGGATGATTCTGGCCATATGTGGGTGCTCCTGATCGTCTTATTTCGCGCTTCTCCTGAGAGATCGAAGGATTCGGTCTAACTTAACCTTTTGCAATTTCTACAATTATTCCAATATTCCCTGGCCCAGACCTGGCTTGGCCGTTGATACCTGATAACATGAATTACGCGCCAGGGCGGACAGGGCAGGCCAATCGGGGCAAAGCCCCTAAGTTCGTCTTGACGGATACTAAAAAGAAGAAACTTGCGCAAGCTCTAAATGGGAAAGACCCTGCATATTGACAGACCCACCCAAAAGGGTTATGAAACGATTATCTTAAAGTTCATAAGGGCAAGGCACGCAATCTGGTAAAACAACTTGTTTCATTTCGTAACAAGGTGAAAGGATGCGGAATCCCGGAGAGGTTGCCGAGTGGCTGAAGGCCCCGCTCTCGAAAAGCGGTATCCTGTTAAAAGCAGGATCGTGGGTTCGAATCCCACCCTCTCCGCCAGGAAATTTAGCGTTGCTAAATTTCACCATTGGCTGGTGGCCATTAGCTTGTAGCTGGAAGCTTTTCGTGTTTTTGAGGGGCAACTTGTGAAATTCAGATTCAAAAGTTTCAGAGTCTACCAGGATGCCAAAAAGTATTGCAAGTTTTGCCGGAACGTCATCCAAAGATATATTGAGAAACCGGACAAAGGCCTTACAAACCAATTGGAAAGGGCTCTGAATTCTATTGTGCTTAATATTGCGGAGGGTTCCGCCGACAATTCCGATGTTGAGTTCGCGCGGTTTTTAGGCATCTCAATAAGATCGGTCTACGAATCGGTGGCCGGGTTTGATCTGGCAACCCTGTACGAGTATATTGATGAAGATGCAAACGAAAGAATTGAAGAGGAGGCACACAAGCTGGTAAAACAACTTGTTTCATTTCGCAACAAGCTGAAGGAATAATGCCACTTGCTAAAAGCTAAAGGCTAACTGTATTCCGCCAGAGCACTTTCAAGGAAAGTGCTCTGGCGGAATCACGGAGAGATGTCCGAGCTGGCTGAAGGAGCACGACTGGAAATCGTGTGTACTGCCAAAAGCGGTACCGAGGGTTCGAATCCCTCTCTCTCCGCCAGGAAATTTAACCTTGTTAAATTTCACCTTTGGCTCGTAGCTATTGGCTTGTAGCTGTATGGTTCTTGTCTTTCTGGTAAAAGATTTGACGTTGTCAAATATTACAGTTCACGATTAACTTGTAACCAAAAACCGGCATCCTTCATGCCTCGGTTTACACTTTTCAAGAATGCGGGCACCAAGAGATAAATTCTTTTGTTCGTACTTTTTGGTGTCGGGTGTCAGGTTTCAGGTGTCAGGTGCAAGAAACACTGAACACTGAAACCTGAACACTGAAACCTGAACACTGAAACCTGAACACTGAAACCTGAACACTGAAACCCCAAACCTGGAGTGGTGAAAAAGAGTGTAAACTACTTTGTGGCGAAAATGAAGGATGCCCAGAAACCCATGGCCGTCTAACCGGCATAACCGGCACAACCGATCAATATCATGTCCTATCTAGTATTGGCACGAAAATATCGCCCCCAAACCCTTGAACAGGTCGTTGGCCAGGCTCATGTAACCCGGACCCTCAAGAATGCTATCCAGGCTGATAGGGTTGCCCATGCCTTACTTTTTGCCGGTCCCAGAGGTATCGGCAAGACCTCGGTTGCCCGTATCCTTGCCAAGGCCATGAACTGTAAGGAAGGTCCGACCCCTACCCCGTGTAATGTGTGCACATCCTGCAGGGAAATCACAGATGGCATCGCGGTTGATGTATTTGAAATCGACGGTGCTTCCAATAGAGGCATTGACGAGATCCGCGAGCTTCGAGAAAACGTAAAATACATGCCTGGCTACGGCCGGTACAAGATCTATATCATCGACGAGGTCCACATGCTCACGGCTCCCGCGTTCAATGCCCTTCTCAAGACCCTGGAGGAGCCCCCAGCCCATGTCCTTTTTATCTTTGCCACAACTGAGGCCCAGAAGATTCCTGTCACGATCTTATCGCGATGCCAGAGGCACGACTTCCGGCGGATTGGTCTTGAAGACATACTCAAACACCTAAAGGATATCTGTCAGGGGATCTCTTTTGAAATCAGTGAAGACAGTCTCCGCCTTCTGGTCAGGGAGGCTGACGGGAGCATGCGTGATGCTCTGAGTCTCCTCGACCAGGTCATGGCCTATTCTGAAGGGGCTGTCAGTGATGATCAGGTACTCGAGATTCTGGGCGCAGTAGATCGAAAGGTGATATTTGATCTCTCTTCCGCCCTGCTTGCCCACGATGTGGTAAAGGCCCTTAACTTGCTTGACGGAGTCTACAACTATGGCCACGACCTGAAGCGGCTTTCAATGCAGATGGTGGAGCACTTCAGGCATCTTCTCATTCTCAAGATGGACCACGGTGCCAGCCCTCTGGTCGATGTACCCGCACACGAACTCACATTAATGGAACAGCAGGTTGAAAACATTTCTTTAGAGTCCCTTAACCAGGTCTTCACCACCCTGTTTCAGGCAGAGGTGGGCATAAGGCTTTCTCCCCAACCAAAGCTGGCCCTGGAGATGCTCTTCATCAAGCTCGCCCAGTTGAAGCCTGTTGTATCCTTTGATGAAATCATCAAGAAACTGGGCCACCTTGCCAAAGAGATCAAGATAGGTCATGGTATTACTGAGGTAAGAGAAGTTCGCGAGTATACGACTGAGTCCGAGCAAGAGTCAGCGTCATCCGAAAACCCTGCGCAGGCCTGGCAACAACTCCTTGCCGTCTTCAGAGAAAGGTACCCTGCTCTTGTTCCTAACCTTGAAAAGGCCACTTTGACCAGGATTGGCAAAGATTTCCTGGAAATCACGGTGACCGGAAACTCCTTTTATACAGCCAGACTGCAGGACAAAAAGAGTCTGGCCTCACTCCAGGAAGTCTGCGAACAGTTTTTCAAACGCAAGATGAAAATCAAGATAGTTGACTCTGGAAAAGGAGCCTTTCAAAAGAGCCAACACAAGGAAAGCGACAGGGTAAGACGTTTGAAAAGGGAGGCCCTGGCTCATCCCCTTGTGACGGATGCCTTAGAGGTCTTTAAGGGTAGGGTGGTGGATGTGAAGATTTTGTGATTGGGTTTATCGGGTTTATTGGGTTTATTGGGTTTATTGAGTTTATTGGGTTTGTTGAGTTAACCCTGGCCCAGACCTGGCCTATAGGCTTAGCAGACTGTTCGAGTACGTAGCGCCAGGGCGGGCACAACAAACCGTGTAAACTCAACAGACACAACAAACACAGTCACACGGGTATGGAGGTAGAATATGGCAAAAGGCATGGGTAACATGTTGAAACAAGCACAAAAACTGCAGTCCAAGATCTTTAAACTCCAGGATCAGTTAGCCGACAGGACGGTAGAGACAACAGTTGGTGGCGGTATGGTGAAGGCTGTTGCCAATGGGAAACAGGAGTTGTTGTCCATCAAAATAGAGCCTGAAGTGGTGGATCCGAATGATGTCCAGATGCTTGAGGACTTGATTGTGGCTGCAGTCAATGATGTGCTCAAAAAAGCTCAAGAGATGGTCACGGAGG
>DAOVEU010000126.1:0-6036 GCA_030668805.1 Desulfobacterales bacterium | reverse complement strand
AAGCGGGAAACTGCGGATACAGCCAAGGGTATCACCTACATTCGGCCTCTGACTTGTGAAGTGGCCTGATCAGATACGGCAAGCAGTCTGTTGGGAAGGTGCCAATTCCTGCATAGCAGCGTTTGCGCGTTATTACCCGAGGTAGGAGCCGGATGAGGTAGTTCCTCATGTCCGGATCTGTGCGGGGGGTGCCGGGTGACCGGTATCCCTACCGCGACTTCGTAAATCAGTAACCGTTCAACCAAGAATGGATCTCGTCTTTTAGCATCTTCCCACTGCATACCGGACACAGCTCATAAAACAACCCGTCAGAGGAGAAGAAGCTTTGAAGATTCAAAGGATTCCTGAGATTCAGAACTACGTGGTCAATTCCGCCACGGGTGAAACCGTGTACACGCCGCCGCCAGCCCACGATGTTCCCATCATCGTTTCAAAATACCATGCCGGACTTTGCCCTGATTCTCTGTCCTCCCACACTATTATGAGATTATACCATTCTGATTTAACGGGGCACGGCAAATCGATAATCTGTGATGAGGATGCCTATTTGGGGGAGCTATAGGTTCTAAGAAACTCTTTTTGGGAACACAGACCCGCCTGCCAGCGTCTGGCCCGCCGGGTAAGTCTAATGCAGGCACACATGGCAACCTGCCCGCCAGTGCCACGTATGCCGGCATTGAAGCTGTCGGCTGTACCAGGCGTTGGCAGGCGGGTGGCGGGCAGGTTTACACAGATAAGCACAGATCATTGTAATATATTAAAATCCGTGTTGATCCGTGTTCACCTGCCCGCCGTTGCCATGCATGCTGGCAAAAAGGCTATACGCTCTCCTTGGCGACCTGCCCGCCATTGCCATGTACGCCCGCATTACAGTCGCTCGGCGAGTGTGGCGCTGGCAGGCGGGTGGCAGGCGGGTCCGTGTCCAAATTCTTTTTCTCAAAGGCTATAGAGGCTCTCTATTGAGTTCTTCTTCCACTTCGTTGGTCTTCTCTATGGCTTCCTGATTAAAGCGTTCTAGCTCAGTTTTCACGACATGCGGCGTGATCAACACGACCAATTCAGATTTTCCGGTCTTTTGAGAGGTGTGTCTGAAAAACCATCCCAACATTGGAACATTGCCGATGCAAGGGACCATTTCCCTGGTTTCAGTTTCCTCATCCTTGATCAAGCCTGCAATGAAAACGGTCTCCCCGCTTTTGGCAAGGAGCCATGTAGAGACCCCGGTAGTCATAACTACAGGGACGCCACCCTCGATTTTGGCTGATTTTATGTTCGGCTTCACGTTGAGCAGCACATTGCCCTCATCATCAATATACGGTGTTATCTCAAGGATAGTACCTGTGTCTATGAATTCTACCTTCTCGGTAGTTACGCCCATGTTGGTAGTGGTGGTCTTGTACCCCTGTTCTCCGCCAACCTGCACCCTGGCTACTTTGCCGTGGATGGCCAGTATCTTGGGGGTGGAAAGTGTGTTGATTCTGGTTTTGGTCTGCAGGGCATCCAGTGCAGCCGCAAACTGATGCCTCGATCCAGCACCGGTTATGATGTTACCAAAAATGCCGGCTCCCGTGGCAGTCAGATGAGGAGAAACTGCCGGGCCAGTAGCAGAGGGAATGGTTGCAGTACTAAAACCTGTTGTTGCGATACGTGCATCGCCCAGTATCTGTCCCCAGTTGACGCCCAGCGACATCTCGTCGGTCAGGCTGACTTCCAGGATTTTGGCCTCGATCATCACCTGCCTGGGCGGCGTGTCCAAGAAACTGAGGATGGTTTCGACCTTCTTGATGTTTTCAGGGATGTCCTCCACGATAACACACTTCGAATCCTCATGAATCTGAATGACCCGCTTACCAGGGATGGCATCCAGTATCTCCTGTACCTTCTCGATTTCAGCATATTCGAGCCTAAAGACCCGCATCTCAAGCCTTTTGGCCTGTGGGTCCCTATCTCCCTTGGGCCTGAAAACGTAGTAATAGTCACTGTGTTTGTGATAGCAGAATCCACCTGCCAGAGTAACGGCATCCAAGGCTTCGTCCAAGGTTACTTCATAAAGGTGCACGGAGATTTTTCCGGACACGTCTGTTGCCGTAACAATATTGATTTCCAGCTTCATAGCTATGGCCGAAAGAGCCTCCCGGATATCAACATCAAGCAAATTGAGGCTCATTAACGCATTGTCCGTCGACTGGACAACGATCTTGGGTTGGCGTCCGTCGACTTCAGGCAGGGAGATGGTTTTCTGCGACTCCACGCTCTGGTCCAAAGCAGACTGTGATTTCTTTTCATCCATTTCTTTGGAACCTGTGAGCGGTATTGCAGTGGCAGGGACGATGAACATCTCTAGTATTATCAACAGGCCCAAAAAGAAATTTCTGTTCCTAATCATTTTTCACCATTTCCAGGTCTATTTTTTCACTGCCTGAATCCAGGAGAACTCCCTTTTTTCCGATCTTAACCACTCTGAGTCCACCAATCCAATCGCCCGTGCGAACGAATCGATTATTGATGATGGCGATGGGTTTGCCTCTGCCCACAATCGTCCCCTTAAGCTTGAGAGATGCTGCAGTCTTTAAGGGGTCGTCCTCGTGGAGCCGGATTTTTCCTTGTCCTGGGTGCGCCTTCAAGGGCCTAAAAATATCCCTGGCAATGGCACGGTTCGACGCGTTGGCAAACGGTTCGGGCTGCTGGGCGTGTAGTAATTGTGGCAATTGGATCCTGGGCACGTCCAAAGGAGCAAAGTTGACTTCAGACCGTGCCTGAGCTGCAACATGTTTTCGCTTCTTGTGAACGAAACGAAAGTACAGCACGAGCGACAACACGATCAACAACACGACAATCAGGTAGATTTTTGGCCGTTGAGTTGTCTTTTCGGCCATGGCAGAGTTTTCCTGTTGTAATAGTTCACCCCACGTTGTCATTTCGAACCCCGACGAAGGCGGGGTGAGAAATCTCGATCTGAAAGTCGTAATTCCAAGCCAAAAGATTTGGACCTGTGCGGTTACTTGAAAAATCCCCCTAAATCCCCCTTTGCAAAAGGGGGACTTTAAGGTCTCCCCCCTTTTACAAAGGGGGGCCGGGGGGGATTTTTCTCATGCGGAATCTACATAAATGGGATAACCGCACAGGTTGAAAGATTTCTCCCTTCGGTCGAAATGACAGAAAAAGCAATGGGTGCTGAACTGTTACTTCCTGTTTATGCCTGGCGCTCAAAAATGCTGGCGGTCATGTGAAATCGGCCTTCTGGGTCTCCATTGGGGTTGGCAATGGCAATCGTTTCCACATCAACCAACCGGTTCATGGTCTCAAGGTCGCAGAGGAGATCGTAGATGTTCACAAATGTCCCCCTGCATGTCAGGCGAATCGGGATTCTGGTAAAGAGCTTCTTTTTCACCACAGGTAGTGGATGGAAGGATTCCAAAGTAATTTCTCTTTCCTTGATTAAGGCATCCAGTTGCCTCAAGAACTCGCCGATCTTTGCCGAATTCGGGATGTGTTCATTCAAGGCCTTGATTTCTCTTCTTGTTTCAGCAATAGCATCGTTTAGCCGTTGCAGGTTCTTTTCTGCCAGGGCCAGGTCCTTCAAGCTCCTCACGAGGAAATCATTCTCTTGCCGGACCTGCCTCAGTTGCCTGGCGCCACGACTGACGACCCAAAAGCCGGATACGAGAAAAACCACGACAACGGCAAGAAGGCAAATCCGGTCCAGCGCTTTTATGCTGAGATGCATAGAGGTATTCGCTTTCACACATGACAGTCGATCTGAAACTGAATCAGTGTCAATGCAGAAGCCGTTCCTTTCCGGGAACCAGCGTCCTTGACTTCCAGGGCATACTGCAAGACTACATCCATGAACATAGGCTCATTTGACAGCCGATTCAGGAAGTCGCCCAGGTCTTTGTTGGAATGGGAAAATCCTGTCAGTTTCAGATTGTGTTCATCATTTGTGTCGGTGACCCGCTCTATGGCGAGCTGTGTCAGCCAGGTTCCTGAATTGATGATCTCCGCCAACTTCCAGAGCACTCGAGAATATGGCTGATTCCTCGTTATCTTGTTTAGGACGGCCTGTTGCCCAGTTAACTTGCTTAATTCTTTCTGAATTTGTCCGATTTCCTCGATTTTCGCACCGAGTTGCATATGCTGTTTTTTCAGCTTTGTCACAGTTTGCTTTCTGACTTGGACGGCCCGTGCTTGGTAGAGATGGACCCCGAAAATGAGCGTAAGTGAAACAAGGAAGCACCCTGCCCAGAAGCACATGTGCCGTCGCAGGTGTTGCCTGTGCAGGATTTCGGCCGGGATCAGATTGATTTCTCTTAAAGCCATGTGACCTTTCTCATGGCCAGGCCAAGGGCCAGCCCGAACGGAGCGCCATCAGAAATGTCGCTTAGCATGTTGTCTTCAGGCAACGCTATCTTTGTCATGGGGTTTACGAATTTCGTTGGAATATTGAGTGTTCTTTCAAGGTAACGATCCAGATCACGAATGAAGTTTGCCTGGCCGTAAACGCAAAGCTCTTGAACCACGGCATCCGGCTCTTCTGAGATCACGTAGCCGATCAAATTGTGAAATTCATAGACCAGTGTTTCAAGGTACGGTGTCATGATTTGAAAGATGGTTCGCACGAGACTCTCCCGCGTCACTTCATCTTCCTTTAAGCCCTGATCTCCATTAAGATTTTTCTCGGCCTTATGCAGCAAACCATAATCCCTGAGGATGGCTCTGGCCTGATGTCTGGAGATCTCAAGGTTTTCCTGGAGCTTTGCAAGGAGGATTCGTATTCCCCAGGCAATGTTGCGATGAACGAGAATCCTGTCTTTGGTCACAATGGAAATGAGAGTCTGCGTGTAGCCGATGTGGCATAACATGACGGAATAGGCATGGACATTGTGGAGATAACGATGGAGGCGCATCAATGAGGAAATATCGGCATCTACTGCCTCGACTGTGAGTCCGGCCTGCTTGAGCATGAGAAGAGACTGCTCTATGTGATTCCTTTGGGTGGCAATGATGGTGGCCTTATGCTCTTTGACCTCGCCGGAAGACAAGGACACGAGGGACGGATAGTCGATTGTGGCTTCTTCAATGGAGAACGGGAGATGCTTTTCCGATTCCCGAAGGATGGCCTCTTCCAGAGTCTCTTCCTTGCCAACACGGAAATTGATGGGAAAAGCAACGGTGGATTGTGACGGCAGGTGAACCACCACGCGTTTGCTCCGAAAGGCTCTGTTTCTTGTAATCGCCTTAAGTTGGGAGACCATGCCGCCGTGCGTCTCAGAGGCTTTCTCAACTGAGCCCTCGTATTCCGCATGGGCCAATCCCCTGATGGCCAGTCCGTGGCGGGTGTCCTTAAGCTGCACAGCGAATATGTTGTGGCTGTCTATGTCAATGCCGATAGGGTACGTGGATCCAAGGTTAAGCATATAACTCTTTAGACCTTTCAAGACAGTAATTCCCATACAATCGAAATACTGGACCCGACGATTTGCTGTCGCTTGTCAAATAACTGACACAGATGTCACGTTCTTGTCGAAAAAACGGGGCTTGATCATCATTTGGGCCAGTTTGTGGGAGCGGCTTTCCAGCCGCGACCATCGGGGCTGGAAAGCCCCTCCCACAAAGTCATACATTGTAGGGTTGAGGTACGAAACCCAACATAATGGGTGAATGGGCTCAACCCAACCAAATGTGTCGATGGCCGAAGTTATGACCAAGCCCAAAAAACGTGGTAATTGACACGAAGAAAAAGGCACTTCTATCCCCTGTACGTTAACAGCAATATCCGTACCATAAGAAAAGTGGCGACCCCATGGCGGGGAGAGGGGCCATAAGCGCTAAGTTGTTTTGTAAACGTTCACAGGTTGCATTTATGCCATACGGGGTTGTTTTGAAAGATGAACGTCGAACATATTAAAAGATGAACGTCCAACATCGAACGTCCAACGTCGAACGTCGAATAATGATGTCGCTCCGCTCTTTAAATTATTTTAAAATCGAATAAAAAAACCAACATCCCTCATTCCTCGGTTTACACTTTTCAAG
>DAOVEU010000228.1:0-4320 GCA_030668805.1 Desulfobacterales bacterium | reverse complement strand
GGTCTTCACCAGGGGGGAGTTGGCAACCGTGTAAGCCACTGTTGTGGCATCAGCCTTGCTTGATGTCCCCTTCACCTGGATGCTTACCAGTTTGGTAGCCCCCTCGCCATCCCGAACGATCTGTAAAGCAAGTGCGAAGAGAACCTCATTCAAGATTTTCTGAAACGCTGCGGCGCACGCAGCCTCTTTTAGGTTTAGGCCGGACAGGCCGTTGGCAAGGAGAAGGACTGTGTCATTGGTGCTGGTGTCCCCGTCGACTGTGATAGCATTAAAGGACGCTGTCACCGCATCTTTTAGGGCCTGACCCAGAAGATGCGGCTCCGCGCCGATGTTTGTACAAACAAAACAGAGCATGGTGGCCATATCCGGTAGAATCATCCCGGCCCCTTTGGCCACAGCAGTCACGGTAAAGCTCTTGTCACCGATACTACTCTGCTTTGAAACGGTCTTGGGAAAGGTATCAGTAGTCATGACAGCCTGGGCGACGTCATAAAGCCCTGCGGCGTTGAGCTCGCCAGCAAGCTTTGGCATGGCAGCTTCAATGACAGAAACGTTCAGGCGTCGGCCAATGACACCTGTGGATGCTACCAGCACCAGCTCCTCAGGTATCCCGAGGGCTGTGGCTGCTGAACGTGCCACAGCCTCGGCATCTTTGATGCCTCGTTTGCCCGTACACGCATTGGCGTTGCCACTGTTTGCCACAATGGCCTGACAACGCCCAGATTTGATTCGCTCTTTGTCAAAAAGCACTGGGGCTGCCTGTACCTGGTTGGTCGTGAAAACACCGGCTGCACAGGCAGGCACTTCAGAGAAGATCATGCCCAGATCCTTGTTTCCGTCCTTTCTTAGCCCGGCAACAACCGCACCGGCAACAAATCCTGGAACTTGTAAAGGCATGGCAAAATTTTTCTTAACTGATAATGGGATGTTTTTATCTCTCACAGAGTTCACAGAGCCACAGAGTTTTTGAGGTGACCGGCCTGCTTCCCGCAACCCATGCCTTCTTGTTAGCAGGGGTGAAGGGAAGCTATCTCAAAATAGACTCTTTCCTTACCGGGAAGCTTTGGAAGAGCTTTAATCCTTGAGAGGAGGATTCACCTAAAACCGTCATCCTGCTTACGCAGGAGTTTTTGTTACAATATGGACGCCCCGCCAGGGGCTGATTATTTGGCCTGATTTTTCCTCCTTACCCCCGTTAAATGCTTGCCCTGTTGAATGCGAGGCATATTCAACTGGGGCGAAGCCTATTTAACTGGGGTCAAAAAATCAGGCCAAGAAATTATCTCAGTGATCTCTGCGTGCTCGAGCGACTGAAGGGAGCGGGTGAGAGACCCCTTATGCGCCGAAGGCGCTTTGTTTATCTTCCGCAACACTTCTTGTATTTTTTTCCGCTCCCGCACGGGCAGGGTTGATTGCGGCCAACTTTCTTTTTGGAACGGCGTACTGGCTGCCTGGCAGCCTCTCCACCGTGTGAAAAAACGAGCTGATCCTGCCTGGTCTTTTCTTTTGTGGCCATCTCCTCTGGTCGAGCGATCTGGACACGAAACAGAAACCTCACTGTTTCTTCCTTGATATGTTCAATCATGTCCATGAACATCTCGAAGCCTTCTTTCTTGTAAACCACCAGTGGGTCCTGCTGGGCGTAACCGCGGAGCCCTATGCCTTCTTTCAGGTGGTCCATGGCAAGAAGATGTTCCTTCCAAAGATTATCCACGACCTGAAGCACGATCATCTGTTCCAGGTTTCGAAACTCCTCGGTCCCAAAGGCCGTCTCTTTTTCTTCATATATCTTAATGGCGGATTCAAAGATCGACTCAGCAAGCCCATCCCGGGTGAGGCCGTCCATGGTATCGCGATCCGTGTTGAGCCGGAAACCAAACTGGTGGTAGGCGGCTTCCCTTAAGCCTTTCCAGTCCCATTCTTCAGGGAGCACCTTTTCATCTGCAAACCCGTCAGCGATCTTTTCCGACAACTCCCTTATCATCTCCTCAATAGCGGGCTTGAGGCTTTTGCCGGTCAATGCTTCACGGCGTTGTTTGTAGATCACCTCACGCTGTTGGTTCATAACATCATCGTACTTCAGAAGCTGTTTGCGTATTTCAAAGTTGTGGCCCTCTACCTTGCGCTGGGCATTTTCTATGGCTTTGCTGATCATGCTATGTTCAATCGGCTCACCTTCTTCCATACCGAGCCGTTCCATGATCGAGGACATACGCTCGCCCCCGAATATTCGCAGAAGATCATCCTCCATGGCGAGATAAAACCGTGAGGAGCCCTGGTCTCCCTGGCGGCCGGATCGGCCCCGAAGTTGGTTGTCAACACGCCGGCTTTCATGCCGTTCGGTCCCGATGATGTGAAGACCTCCAAGCCCCTTGACCCCTTCTCCGAGGACAATGTCAGTACCGCGGCCAGCCATGTTGGTAGATATGGTCACATGTCCTTTTTGCCCTGCCATGGCCACAATTTCGGCCTCCCGTTCGTGATTCTTGGCGTTCAAGACCTCGTGCTTGATTCTGGCCTTGGTCAGCATTTTACTCAGTTTTTCCGACTTATCTATGGAGATGGTCCCCACGAGCACGGGCTGTCCCTTCTTATGAAGTTGCTTGATTTCCTCGACTGCGGCCTTGAATTTTTCAGCTTCAGTCTTGTAAATAGCATCCGGATAGTTGAGCCGAATCATCGGTTCATTGGTTGGGATTACGATGACATCCAGGTCATAGATTTTCTTGAATTCGGCGGCCTCGGTGTCAGCAGTACCGGTCATGCCGGCTAATTTGTCGTACATCCTGAAGTAATTCTGGAAGGTGATGGTAGCCAGGGTCTGGTTCTCTTCGGCCACAGTCACCCCCTCTTTGGCCTCAACGGCCTGGTGCAATCCGTCACTCCAGCGTCTGCCGGGCATCATTCTGCCAGTGAACTCATCCACGATGACCACCTGCCCGTCCTTAACCACGTACTGCACGTCCTTATTAAACAACCAGTAGGCCTTGATCAACTGCCGGGTGACATGAAACCGCTCAGAAGCTTCTAGATAGAAAGCCTCGACCTTACGGCGCTGTATCCTTTTTTCCATGCTGGTCAACTGGTCGTTTTCATCGACCTTTCGCAACTCTTCGTCGAGGTCGGGTACGATATAATCATCAGCGTGACCCCCATAGATGAGTTTGAGCCCTTTGTCTGTGAGTTCTACGAGGTTTTGATTCTCATCGATGGTGCATAGAAGGTCCTGATCAATCTGGGGAAGCAATTTCTCTGTGGAGAGCTGACCCTCGAGTTTCTCCATCTTTTTCTTCAAGCCGGGCTGTTTGGCAATCAAATCCAGAAATCGCGGATTCTTGGGATCTCCCCGTTTCACCTTTAGCAAAAGTTCAAGGGTGCTATCTGCCTCGCCTTCTTCTTCAAGCCCTTTCAATGCGTCATCCAGCATGGTGTGTACGATGCGGTCCTGGTGTTGTTTCAGCTTGATGACCTGCGGCTTTACTTCCTCGTACAGTCTGTCGCCGGCCTGTTCAACCGGGCCTGAAATAATCAGCGGGGTCCGGGCCTCATCGACAAGGATACTGTCCACCTCATCCACAATGGCATAATGGGGTTCCCTTTGCGCCATTGATTCTAAGGAGAACTTCATGTTATCGCGCAAATAGTCAAACCCGAACTCGTTGTTGGTTCCGTATGTAATGTCAGCGTTGTACGCTTCCTGGCGTTGGGAGTCGTCCAACCCGTGGACAACGGTCCCGACCGACAGGCCCAGAAAATTGTAGATGCTCCCCATCCACTTGGTGTCACGCCGGGCCAGGTAGTCATTTACAGTCACCACGTGCACTCCTCGGCCGGTCAGGGCATTCAGATAGACTGGGAGCGTGGCAGCCAGGGTCTTTCCTTCACCGGTTTTCATTTCAGCAATTTTTCCCTGGTGGAGCACAATGCCCCCAATCAGTTGAACGTCAAAAGGGCGCATCTTTAATGTACGCACGGAGGCTTCCCGGACCACTGCAAAGGCCTCCGGAAGGAGTTCATCCAGGGTGGCGCCCTGGTCAATCCGCTCCCTGAAGGCTTGGGTCTTAGCTTTTAACTGATCATCACTCAGGGCCTGCATTTGCGGCTCCAGAGCATTGATTTGTTCAACGACCGGTTTAAGCTTGTTAAGCTCTCGCTCGTTTTTGCTCCCAAATACCTTTGTCAATACATTTCCGATCATGACACGAAAAATTTCCTTTTTGGGATTTCGAATCCCGGATTTTCGATTTCAATTCCGCAATCCGCAATACAAAACTCCAGCACTTCAAGACTGCGACTGGTGCGGATAGCTTAGATTTTACA
>DAOVEU010000020.1:0-11580 GCA_030668805.1 Desulfobacterales bacterium | reverse complement strand
GGGCTCCTTGGAGAGGATGAGTCGCTGACTCAGAATCTGATTACCGGCCAGACACCGCTTCAGTGCAACATAATCGTCAATGCCATTGAGGCCAAACGGAAAAAAGCCCCGGTCGACTGGACGGTTCCGGAGGAGGGGCTTGTCGTGGAAACAGACGCCCTGTGGGTGCCAAAGAATCTTCCCAAGGATGTGGAATATTGGGCGCTGAAATATGTGGATTTTGCCCTCTCCAAAGACGCACAGACCACCTGGTGTGGTCACCTGGGTTTGCCACCGATGAATCGCTTTTCAAAGGTCAATCCAGAGTATGAAAAGGATCCCGCCTTTCCTAACACCGAGGAGAAGTTAAAAAACATGATCCTCACTCCGGCGGCGACCCAGGTACGTCATCAGAAGGAGTGGTTTGCCAAGTTTGCTGAAATCATGAAGTAAAAAAACGAGGTTTCAGAATCCTTTTACCCAAAAGACAGCGGGGGAGGGAACCTCCCATAAGCGCTAAGTTGTTTTTGCCAAGGAAGGATTGAAAAAAATGAACATCGAACATCGAACGTCCAACATCGAACGTTGAATGGGAAAAA
This sequence comes from Desulfobacterales bacterium, assembly GCA_030668805.1. Lineage (GTDB taxonomy): Bacteria > Desulfobacterota > Desulfobacteria > Desulfobacterales. The sequence continues at coordinate 11,002 of DAOVEU010000020.1, read as the reverse complement.
GGGAGACCCAGAGATGGTTAAAACATAAAAAAAATGAACATCGAACATCGAACGTGCAACATCGAATGGTTAATGGGAAAAGCTGAAGAAACAGAGTTTAAAAAACCTGAACTACTCAATGATATTTTAGAGGAAACAGAAGAATTAATTAAGATTTTCGTTACGAGTATCAAAACGGTTGAAAAGAAACAGAAATAGCCGTTGAATGTTCGGTATTGGATATTCGTTTTTCATTCGACGTTGGACGTTCGATGTTCGACGTTCATCTTTCAAAACAATTCCATACGGCATAAATGTCACCTGTGAACGTTTACAAAACAACTTAGCGCTTATGGGGGCTGAGGGGTTATGTCGGCAGGTGCTTGGTTAGTATGTATTCTTCATAATCATCAGCGGACATGAGCAGATCCAGGTCATCTAAGGAAAAGAGCTTGGCCCGGATAATCCAGCCTTGGGTGTAAGGCGAGTAATTGATCAATGCGGGGTTGTCAATAACTTCCTGGTTGACCGAAACAACCTGGCCACAGACTGGGGCGTAAATATCATTAAATAGTCTGCTACACTCTACACTCGCAAAGCACTCACATGTCATAATCTCATCACCCTCGTTAGGGAGTTCCACATAATTGAGGTTTCCGAGTTGCAACTGGGCAAAATCGGTTATGCCTAGGGTGACTGTGTGATTCTCTTCATATCGGACCCAGATATGGTCCTCAGAGTACTGTAGCTCATCCAGAACTAGCAAGGCAGCCTCGCTCTCCTATTTGCCATTTCTTATTTCGCTGAACACCCCATATACTAAAAAAAAGAACTTGACAAGCACTTTTTTTCACAAAAAAACGCTGTATAGCTCAAAGGTCTCGCAAGTTGTACAAGCTATTGAAATCATAGTTGTTTTGCCGCGATCTATTTTATACCATCCACTAATACCATCACTCCAGTACTCCATTGCTCCAATTGGGGCGAAGCCCCTAAGTTCAACCTATGCTTTACCTATTTGCTCGAGTGTCTTGTCAGCAATGTCAAAATTCGAATAGACCTTCTGGACATCGTCTGAGTCTTCCAGGCTGTCCATGAGCCGAAGCATCTGTTCGGCCTGTTTGTCTTCTAGTTTGACTGTGCTCTTGGGTGCCATGGTGATCTCGGCAAGCAAGTAGCGCATGTTTCTTTCATCCAGCGCCTTTTTCACTGCTTCGAAATCCTCTGGGGGCGTGATGACCTCCAAGGTGCTTTCTTCATCCCGGATATCCTCTGCCCCGGCATCCAGGACCGCCTCCATGAGCGCCTCCTCATCTGTGTCACCCTTTTCAAATACAAACATCCCTTTTTTTTCAAACATCCAGGCTACGCAGCCGGCCTCACCCAGCCCCCCCCGGGATTTACTAAAGATGTAACGGATATCAGCCACCGTGCGCTTTTTGTTATCGGTCAAGGATTCCACCAAAACCGCCGCCCCACCAGGACCGTATCCTTCATAATAGACCTCTTCATAGGCAACCCCCTCCAGTTCCCCGGTTCCCTTCTTTATAGCCCTTTCAATGTTGTCTTTGGGCATATTCTCTGCCTTGGCTGCTGCAATGGCTGTGCGCAGCCGCGGGTTGGCATCCGCATTGCCCCCCCCCATGCGTGCGGCCACGGTGACCTCTTTTATCAGCCTCGTAAACACCTTGCCCCGCCTGGCGTCTGTTACACCCTTCTTGTGCTTAATTGAACTCCACTTTGAATGCCCAGACATGCTGCCCCCCGTAGCATTTCGGATTTTGGATTGCGGATTGCGCCCGCCTGCCACCCGCCTGCCATCGCCACGCAGGGCGTATAGCCTCTATGCGAGCACATATGGCAATGGCGGGCAGGGATCTAACCAAGACCGCATTCTGAGTGTGTTTGTTGTGTTTCTCGTGTTTCTTGTGTTAACTCAAAGAACCCAATGAACCCGACAAACCCAATAAACCCAACACTCCAGCACCCCAATTGACACAAGGCGCCTATATCTTTCCCAATCCAACAATATAGATTTCCTTGCTTGCCTTTCTGCTTGATTTTGGCTTGAAGTGCACAACCCGGCCAAAGGATCTTCTGACCCTGTCTGAAAAGGCTTTGAAGTCAGAGCCGTGAAAAATCTTGCAGACGAAGGCCCCTCCTGGCCTCAGCACACGGGCCAAAATGGCTAAGGCCGATTCACTCAGTTGAAGCGACCTCTGCGCATCCACGAACTTGCTCCCTGTAGTAGATGGGGCCATATCGCTTAAAACTGTTTCGAAATTTGTCCCAACGGCTTCCAGAAATGACTCGTCCCAGGCAAGCACATCATACTGTACGAAGCGGACATTGGACGGGAGCCGAAGCGCAAGCGGGGTTATGTCCACTCCAACAACGAGACCTCTATCTCCCACAACCTTTGAGGCAAATAGCAGCCAGGAGCCCGGGCAACAGCCCAGATCAAGGACTCTGCCCCCTCTTTTCAGGATGCCAAATCTCTCTTGAATCTCCTCAAGCTTGTAAACGGATCGCGCCGGATATCGTTCCTCACGAGCACGTCTTGCATAATAGTCATACCAAGGATCAGGTTTCACCACGGGATATATAGCAGCAAATATCGGTTTTTCAAGTCATAAAATCACTCGGTGATTTTATCAGAACAACAAATTAACTAACTCTGAGATTCCCTGCACCCCGACTATCTCGATATCGGCCAGCCCCTTGAGGTGCTTCAGATTGTTTCGGGGAAGGAGGCACCGGCTAAAACCCATTTTTTGCGCCTCGTGCACCCTCGGCTCTGCTTGACTAATTCCACGAACTTCCCCGGTTAGCCCAATTTCGCCAAAGACGAGAGTAGACTCCTTGACAGGTTTGTCAAAGAAACTCGAAGCAATAGCCGAGACAATCCCAAGATCTACAGCAGGCTCCTCCACCTTTACGCCGCCGGTCACATTGACAAAGATGTCTTGATTCATTAGCTGCAGACCAAGTTTCTTTTCCATGACAGCGACAAGCAGAGAAACCCTCTTGTAGTCTACACCCAGCACAGTTCGCTGTGGGGTGCCAAAGCTGGCTCGGCCAACAAGGGCCTGGAGCTCAAGCAATATGGGCCTGGAGCCTTCGATGCTGGCTGTTACTACAGAACCGGGGACAAGAGATCGGCGTTGAGACACGAATATTGCAGAAGGATTCACAACTTCACAAAGACCGTTATCCCTCATCTCGAACACGCCAATCTCGTTGGTGGAACCAAAGCGGTTCTTGACCGCACGAAGTATGCGAAAGATGTTATTCTGCTCACCCTCAAAATAGAGTACTGTATCGACTATATGCTCCAGGAGCCGGGGGCCTGCAATGGCACCATCTTTGGTGACGTGTCCCACCAGGAAAATCGGAATTCCGGTCCGCTTTGCCAGGTGCATGAGGTGCATCGTCGCCTCTCGCACCTGGCTGACGCTACCAGGGGCAGAGGTCAATTCAGGGGTAAACACGGTTTGAATCGAATCCACAACCATTACAGTCGGAACCATTTCATCGGCCACGGCTCTGATCGATTCGAGCGCGACCTCTGATACTACCCATAGATCGTCCGAACCAGTGCCGAGACGGTCGCTTCGAAGCTTGATCTGCTCAAGGGACTCCTCGCCGGAGATGTAGAGTACCTTGTGCTTGCCGTCCGCAAGCCGGTGCAAGACCTGGAGCATCAGTGTGGACTTGCCAATGCCCGGATCTCCTCCTACCAGGATAAGGGACCCGGGAACCAGCCCGCCCCCCAGCACTCTGTCAAATTCCTGTATACCGGTCATGATGCGCCTTTGCTGATTCATTTCTACTGAGTCGATCGGAACAGGTCGAGACTGCCGGGCGGGAGCCGATCGGCCGGGCGCAAGGGTGGGGCTCTCCCTTTCCTCCACCAGGCTATTCCATTCGCCACACTCAGGGCATTTACCCATCCATTTGAGCGACTGATAGCCGCAACCCTGACATACAAAGATCGTTTTGCTTGCCTTGTTGCTTTTCAAGACGCATTCCCCTCTCTTAGCCCTAACTCCCCTGCAAGATAGCATGAACTAGGCTGCAAGAGAAACGAAATCTCGCCGGATGCCCATGGCAGCCGACCTGTGTCGATCCTTTGACAAGGCGATTGGGGCGCTCAAAGAGGCAAAGCATAAGTCTCAGACATGCTTTAAAAAAGCGCTAAGAAGCAGGTTCTGTTTGACAATCTCTGCCAAACAACGTAATCTATGCACAAAAAAACAAGCACAAACTGGCATGGCCTCTGGCCCGTGGGGCCTACGCCCCGGAGGGCTCGTATGAGCTTTCCGAGCCGTAGGCTCTACAAGCCGGAGGCCTACGGCTCGGAGAGAGGTATGAATGAGAAGAGATGCTTTGAATAAGATTGCTGTCATCGGTATGGGTTATGTGGGTATACCGGTAGCTGCCCTTCTTGCAGACCAAGAAGGGATGGATGTCACCGGTCTCCAGAGGCGTTCTCAGCGCTCGGGATGGAAAATAGATGTTCTAAATGCAGGCAAGTCTCCCATTGAAGGCGAGGAGCCCGGGCTGGACGACTTGATCAGCCGGGTTGTGAAAAAGGGCAGCTTCCGTGTGAGCGACGATTTTTCGGTCATCAAACATATGGACATCGTACTGATCGATGTGCAAACCCCTACTGATGGCGCGGATCACATGCCAAGGTATCTTTCCCTTAAAGAGGTCTCAAGGCACGTGGGAACCCATATGAAAAAGGGGACCCTGGTGGTGATCGAGTCAACAGTGGCGCCTGGCACAACCCAGTTTGTTCTACAGCCCATACTCGAACGAAAATCCGGATTCAAAGCAGGCCGCGATTTCTACCTGGCATATTCCTATGAGCGGCTCATGCCCGGTCGTCTCCTTGATTATATCGTAAACCTTCCCAGGATCGTGGGTGGCGTGAACAAGAAAAGCTGCGACAAAGCCGTTGAAATGTACAAGAAAATCGTCAAAGCCAGTATCCTGCCCACGGATATCCTGACAGCCGAAACCTCCAAGACTATCGAAAATGCCTATCGAGACGTGAACATAGCCTTTGCCAATGAGACGGCAATGGTGTGTGAAAGCCTGGGCATTGATGTGTACGAGGTCCGCGATCTGATCAACTCCCGGGCTGAGCGCCATATGCACGTACCAGGGATTGGCGTGGGTGGACACTGCCTTCCGAAAGATACCTGGCTTCTAAATTACGGGGTCAAGAAGTACGGCAAATTCCCTATCAATCCCGAGTTTGTTCAGCTAGCCAGAAAAATCAATGATTTTATGCCTGTCCGTGCCACAGAGATGATCAGGGAGGCTCTTGCATCCAGGAAAATCGCCCTCAGGGACGCCAAGATTGCCCTGTTGGGTGTGGCCTATCTTGAAGACTCTGACGATGTCAGAAATACCCCTGCCTACGACCTCATCCGGGAGTTGGAGGCATACGGCGCTGAGGTTGTGGCCCATGATCCGTATGTGCGCACCTTTCCTGAGGCCGAACTGAGCCGCGATTTGGATCATGTGATAAAACGAGCTGACTGCATAGTGATTGCCACAAAGCATAAACCTTACTTCAAACTAAATCTAAAGAAGATAAAATCACTGATGCGTACGCCCATTATTGTTGACGGGCGCAACGTTTTGGATCGGGCCAGGGCTGAAAAGGCGGGCTTTCTATATAAAGGAATCGGCAAAGGGTAAGTCGGGTTTATGGATGCATTCAACGCTATCCTAAAACGGGTTGAGCAGAAAAAAGAAGATTATGCTGCCTATGATTTTGAAAAACTTGAAATGTCCGCGCTAAATACCTTTTTTGACCTGGCCCAAGAATATGATAACCCGGAAAACCTTTACATGGCGAGCGTGACCGTACCTCGCGTCTTTTTTGGGCTACAAAGCAATCTGTATCTGATCGACCCCAAGACCGAAGCCATCACATGGGTCGCAAACAGTCACCCCGGCCTGAGCAATTCAGAGAATGAAGTGCCGGATCATATTAAAATCACAGAGGCCCCGTATCAACACGGCCACGCCTATGTGGTGCCCATCCACGGCAAGAAAACACCTGCCAGTCGCATCCTCTTTTACAGTTCACGAGACATTATTGGGATCTTTGAGGTAACTCAGGCCCGTCACCTCACGGAGGCTCAGCTTTTTTTTGTACAGAAGTATGTCAACCGCATAGGCTACAATCTGTACAACAAATTCCTCGCCGAACAGAACATTCAGCACCTCAAGTTTATCAACAATTTAGTGGCAGACATAGAGCACAATGTGATTGTGCCCAACATTTACTACAAGTATTACTTCAGGAAGATCAGAAAATACTTGAACACAAACAAGGAGATCGAGAGTGATCTTGACAGCCTCCTTGACGAAGTCAAGTCTCAGAACCCAAACCTGTATGCCAGGATCACTGAAATACTGGAAAGCGTAATCGTGGTGAACAGGGCCATGTTCACTGACCAGGAGAACATCGAGAAACATTACAAACACACCAGCCTTTTCCTGGAAACTCTGTTTCGTCCGGACCACTTCTTGTTTGGCAAATACATCCTGAAAAAGGCCCCCTATTACTTGTGGGAAGACATTATAGTGCCCCAACTGGAACGATACAGGGATCGGTTTGCCCAACAAGGTATTGTGATTGACCATATCATCAAGGATCATAAGGTGTCTGAAGACCTGCAAGTTAAGGTGGACAAAGGGCTGATGGCTCAGGTGGTTGCGAATTTCTTTTCAAATGCTGCGAAGTATGCAAAATCAGTTGTGGACCTTTCAGGAAAAAGGCTCAAGAGGGTTGATTGCAGGATGTCACTCATTGAAGACTTTTTTGGTCGAGGACACCACGGTGTGCGTTTCGATGTTTTTTCCTCAGGGCCACCGATTAACCAGGAAGATGCAACGCATATTTTTGACGAAGGTTTTCGACTTGTCCAGAAGGAGTCAGTGGAGGGGACGGGTCACGGGCTTCATTTCGTGAAAAACGTGGTTGAGGTCCATGGAGGGATTGTCGGTCATGGAGCGGAAAAACTTGGAAATGAATTCTACTTTGTTATTCCGGTATAGGTATTGGAAAGCCGCCCTACACTTGCTGGCGGTGGCGGTTTTGAGTTCTGCCTTGCTGACAAATTACACTGACAATGTCTATGGCGAACCATCAAGAGGAGCTGATCCCTACGCCACCCTTCAAAAGCGCCTCATACGGGACGGATTTGACAGGTCCTTCATACGATTGCTCTATTCCAGGCCAGAGGCGGCCTTTGACCAGGAGGGTCTTACGGCCTATTTCTCTCATCGTGAAGCCACCTTGAACTACGATCAATTCTTGACCCGGTCTTCCATTGACCAGGCGATTGACTATCTTGGCCAACATCAAAAGGCCTTCAAGCAGACACAAAGCGTATACGGTGTGGAGGAGGAGGTCATTACCGCCATAATCCTGGTGGAGTCAAGACTGGGCACCTTTATTGGGAAGCGCCTGGTACTCAATACCCTGTCTGCCCTGGCGGCTCTTGATGATAAGGATAGCCGGGACATGCTTTGGCACACTTATGTCAGACACAAGGCACGGGGTTCAAGGAGCCAATTTGACCAATGGGCTCGCCGAAAATCAGCCTGGGCATATGGTGAACTCAAGGCCTTTCTGCAACACGTGAAGGCCCAAAAGGTAGACCCCTTCTCGGTATATGGCTCTTATGCCGGTGCATTGGGGATTGCCCAGTTTGTGCCTTCAAGTGTACTGCGGTTTGCTCAGGACGGCAACCGAGACGGCCGGATCAACCTGTATGACCATGAAGATGCTATTGAGAGCATTGCCAACTACCTTAAGCAGCACGGATGGCGGCCGGGGCTGAAACGCCATGAGGCGTTTCGCACCCTCCTTAATTATAATCACAGTCGATATTATGCAGAAACAATCCTTAAAGTGGCTGAACGCCTGCGAGACCTCCGTCCAAGATGAAAGCCAGACCAGCCGGGAGTTGACATGAGTTATGGCCTAATGGTTCTGATACTTTTGCTTCCTGTGGTTCCCACGTTCTGGGCGATCGTGGACGTGGCGTATCGGGATTTTGGCACGTTAAAAAAGAAGGCCCTGTGGGGGACGTTTATCGTTTTTGTCCCGTGCCTTGGAGGCATTGTTTACCTGATCTTTGGACGCAGACAGGGTACAAAAATAGCCGAATGATGAGTCACCGTTTTCTGATGCAGCCAGAGTTGACGGCTTCGTAAAAAGTCCAACTTCTGCGTTGCGCTGCCTCCCTCGTCACGGCGGCGTACCCTAAGTACGCCGCAGTCCTCCGGATTTGCGCGCCTTGAATTTGGAGCTTTTTACTTTGCCGTCTAATTTGGACTTTTTACGAGACCATCTTCTTTGATAGTCAAAAAATTCTCTATCCCCGTTATGTCTATCTGATTGCTGTCGAGCCCCAGGACGTCTTTGTCTATACCCATACAGAGCCCCAGGAGTTGGGGATACAAGATGGACGGTATGTGGTGGTTCGTGCCCTTCTCAATTGCCATCATCTTTTGCACGGTGTCGAATTGAACCTGGCAAAACGTACACCCTGTGGTCAGGTACTGGGCACCCGCCCTTCTTGCATCAGCCAACTTTTTCTCAGTAAAATCTAAGGAAAGTTCGTCATTCGTCCCAAGCAACGGCCCGCCACAACAGTCAAGCTTGGTGGGCCAGTCAACGCTCTCAGCACCTGTGACTTCTACCAGTTGATCAAACATGGTTGGGGCCACAGGGTCGTCAAATTGGACAACATTGCTGGGACGCAATGCGTGGCATCCGTAATGGGTAGCAATCTTGAGATTTTCATAAGGCCTGGCTATTTTTTCCTTGATTGCCTCAGTACCAACATCGTTGAAAAGAACGGTGAGAAGATGCTTTACCTGAATATCTGCCTTATATCTTAGGCCTTCTTTGGCAAGGATCGCATTGATCTCTTCTCGTAAAGGAGCGTCTTCTCTCATGAGATGGCCTGCCATCCGCAGGGTGCCGTAGCCACATTTGCACAAGGTAATCATGTTCAAGTTTTCCCTTTCAGCCAGGGCCAAATTCCTGGCCGAACAGAGCACAAATGCCTTTAGGTCGATGTTTCTCAATGGATATCCACAACAATTAAACTCTGCGATATCCACCAATTCCACGCCGAGTTCCCGTAGAACGGCTCTTGAGGCTGTTTCATACTGTTTCAGACGGACCGGGATGTTACATCCGAGAAATAATGCAAATTTCATATGTGAAATCCTTGCTTTGTGATTCAGAGTGCCTAAAGCCCGCCCTGGCGCTACGTGCTCACATCAGCCTGCTAAGCCTATATGCCAGGTCTGGGCCAGGGTGAGCTAAATTGCCTAAAGTGCCTAAAGTTGAGGCCCGCCCGCCAGGACTTCGCCCGCCCGCCAAAAGCTGGTCCCCCTGGGCGGATCGGACAGGTCCAGGCGAAGTCGGGCGGGACTTGAACAAACTGTTTGATTACTGGTTTCATTTTTTAACTTTAGGCACTTTAGCTCACTTTAGGCACTTTAGCTCACTCTGTTTTTGGGCACTCTACGCCGCCTTCTTCTCTTTAAGCTGTTTGAGGGCTAAATTCTTCAGTTGATAGAGCACATCGGCCACCCGTACCCCCTGGGGGCAGTGCTCCTGACAAATGTAACAGGTCACGCAGTCCCACAGCATCCTGGAGCCAAGAGCGAGTCCCTTATGTTTCAACGCAAGACAATGCATGATCTCATGGGGGAGCAGCCCGAGGATCTCCTTTGGGTTTTCATAATTTCCTACCACAGGACACACATTGGTGCAATTCTGGCAGCCAAAGCAAACCGAGAAGGTATTTGCCTGGGCTGAGCCGGTCAGCTCACCAATGAATGTTTTGTCAACAGGTGTCAGGGACAAAGTCTTATCCCTAAGCGTTGTTAAATCGAAATCAGCGCTGATGGCCTCTCTGGCCCAGACCTCGGGTTTGGGGTAGCCAAGTTCAGCCAGATGCCTCTTCAGGTTTAGCCACAAGTCCTCAAGGTTGATACCAATAGGACAGACATCTGTGCAACGATGGCAATCAGTACAGATATAGCTTCCTTCTTGAATAATCTTAAGCTTCTGTTTGCTCACCCCCTTGCCAGAAAGAAGGGCCCTGAATGCAGTTAGCTTTTCAGACGGAAGGATATTAGGGTTCGGAATCTCGTTAAAAGCCACAGCCACAGAGCACCGTAAGGTGCAGTCCCCACAGTGGGTACAGGCGTCCAGTTCAAGGGCCTGCCTGGTGGCGATGTTGGCTGGATCTGATCTCCCTTCCTCCATTACGGCATTGACCAGTAAGTATACAGGGGTGGAAAAGATATGAAAGAATTTACTGAAAGGAAGGTAGGCCAGGCCCAAGAAGCAGGCCAAGAAATGCAGATACCACAACAAAGTATGCATCTTCGCCCGGTCTAAGGGGGATGCGATCGGCGACACTACCCTGGATACACCATAGCCCATAAATGCCCATTGGGGACGGGAGTGGCATTCTGCACAACTCATCTCATGCAGTTCCTTGCCCTGCTGTAATGTATTCTCGTCAAAAGGCCCTTTGACATCAGGAGAGACCACGCCAAACTTTTGGACCCAGTAAGCTCCGAGAGCCCTAAGCTCTTCTGTCTCTTCTTCATCCAGACCCGCATATTCTTCTACCATCTCCTGATATCTGGAATGGGACAAGATTTTTATCCCCTCCAGGAAAACACCGGAGATCATGATGACTGCCAGGACAATGATAGCGTAGTAATCCACACCAGTCGTCTTCGGACGTGGCGCCTTTGAGACAAATCTCCGGTAAATGGCAATCCCTAATCCCACAATCACGACGAGACCGAAGAAGTCTCTCAAAAACATAAAAGGATTGAGCGTAGAATAGTAGTCATCAAACAAAACCGAAGTGATGAACTCATCGAGTCCATGCATCAGAAGCAGGAGCATAAAGCCGCCATATATGCAGATGTGGGCCAGCCACCTGAGAAAGTC
>DAOVEU010000357.1:0-3092 GCA_030668805.1 Desulfobacterales bacterium | reverse complement strand
AGCTTGCAGTGTGAGAAATCGTGTCCACAGTCAAGGACGCAACTCTGCCACTTAAAACTGCATCAGCCGTATCTTTTCCCACCACGCGAAGCACCTTGCTTCGGGTAAACTCATAGACCAGATCGCTCGTAAAGACCGTCTCAATGCCCGATTCCGAAGTCCTGTTTCCCAACACAGTAATGGCAATCGTACGCACACCTTCCGGCGCTGTCAGGCCAATTCCCTTGAAGTGATATCCGCAGCCGGCCAGGGCGGCCGTTAGGACAACGAGGGCGATTGTGGCTCTTGTTATTTCCTCAACACTCATACTCTGGTTCTCCATCGAGAAGCGAGTGGTTAGTGGTTAGTGGTTAGTGGTCAGTGGTCAGTGGTCAGTGGTCAGTGAAAGTGAGCTAAAGTGCCTAAAGTTGAAGCTCCCAATCTCTCAATTCCTAAATTCCTAAATTCCTAAATTTCGCACTCCGAAATCCGTGCTGTTTTCAAGGCGTGAGCCGCAAATCCGCATTCGTCTGGTTGCGAAATCGAAGGTTACTGTTCACTGACCACTACTCACTGGCCACTATTTACACCACAATGTTCACCAGCTTCTTTTGCACCACGATAACCTTTTTCACCGGCCGCCCTGCAATGCGTGCCACAATTCTGTCATCGGCCAGTGCAGCCGCCCTTATCGCCTCTTCATCTGCATCAACAGCAATATTAAACCTGCTCCGCACCTTGCCGTTAACCTGCACAACAATCAGGATTTCGTCTTGTGCAATAGCTTCCTCACGATATGCGGGCCAGGCAACCTCAAGTACGCTTCCGGAGTTGCCCAGGGTCTCCCACAGTTCCTCGGCCAAATGCGGCACAATAGGCGACAACAGGACTATGACAGTTTCTAAGGCTAACCTCATGACAGAAGCGCCTTGTGAAGTCGAAAGGACACCTTCCTTGAGAGCCTGTATCGTATTCACAAGCTCCATGACGGCACTGATTGCTGTATTGAAATGAAACCTGGCCTCGATATCATTTGTCACACGCTTGATGGTCTGATGGGTCTTTCTGTGAAGGGTTCTCAGGTCCTCGGCAAGCTCTTCGCCCCCGTCAAAGGGCTTTACGTTCTGAACATGGGCCCTATGCTCTGCCACCAGCCGCCATACCCTCTTGAGAAAGCGATAAGCACCTTCCACGCCCTGATCGCTCCAGTCGAGGTCCCGCTCCGGCGGTGCTGCAAAAAGACAGAAGAGCCTGAGGGTATCGGCCCCGTATTTCTCTATGAGGGCATTAGGATCGACCACGTTCTTTTTTGACTTGGACATCTTTTCGATCCGGCCAACCTCAACCTGGCTTCCACAATGCTTACAGGTTCGGCTTTGGTCTTTCTCCAGAACCTCTTCAGGAAGCAACAGGCCGTGGTTTGGACATTTAAGGGTCTCCTTGCAGATCATCCCCTGGGTCAGCAAACGTGTAAAGGGCTCCCTGTACGTTACCAGCCCAAAATCCCTGAGCACCCGGGTGAAATACCGCGAATAAAGGAGATGGAGGATCGCATGTTCAATTCCCCCAATGTATTGATCCACAGGCATCCAGTATTCCACGGCCTTTTTGTCAAAGATCCCCCGATTATGATGAGCACTGCAATACCGTTCAAAGTACCACGAAGATTCCACGAAGGTGTCCATGGTGTCGGTCTCTCGACGTGCATCAGGATGGCCACACCCGGGACACGCAGTCGCCACAAAGTCCTCCAGTGTGGGGAGAGGAGACTTTCCCCCTTCGAGCATCTGAGCATCTTCAGGTAGTATGACCGGCAGGTCTTTTTCCGCGACCGGCACCACCCCGCATTTGTCACAATAGACGATGGGGATAGGCGCACCCCAGTACCTTTGACGTGAAATCCCCCAATCCCTGAGCCTGAAGTTAACAGATATTTTTCCGATCTTTTTCTCTTCCAGATAGTCCGCAATGGCATCAAGAGCCTTTACGTTCTCCAACCCGTCAAAGGGCCCGGATCGCACCAATATCCCTTCATCTACATAAGCTTCGGTCATGGTTTCCGGGTCAAGCGTTTCGCCTTTGGGCTGAATCACTACAACAATTTCTAAACCGTATTTACGGGCAAACTCAAAATCTCGCTGGTCATGGGCTGGGACCGCCATAACCGCGCCGGTGCCATACTCCATCAGTGCAAAGTTGGCAGTAAAGATAGGCATCCGTTGGTTGCTAAAAGGGTTTATGCAATACGCCCCGATAAAGATCCCTTCCTTTTCATAATCATCGGATGTACGCTTGGTTTTGTCCTGGCGACGCATGCGCTCAACAAAGGCCCGAACTTCGGCTTCCTGCTCGCTGCCCGCAGCAAGCTTCATGACCAGCGGATGTTCGGGAGCCATGCACATAAACGTGGCACCAAACACCGTGTCCTGACGTGTCGTGAACACCGGGATGTGGCCGTCGCCGGTTTCCAGGGGGAAATAGATCTCAGCTCCCAGGCTCTTTCCGATCCAGTTCTGTTGCATAATCACCACTTTGTCGGGCCACCCCGGGAGTCGCTCACAATACTCAAGAAGGTCATCGGCATAATCGGTGATGCGGAAAAACCATTGGTCCAACTCCTTCTGGACCACGACCTCGCCGCAGCGCCAGCATAAACCCGCCTCTACCTGCTCATTGGCCAGGACCGTCTGGCAGCTTTCGCACCAGTTCACAGAAGCTTTTTTCCTGTAAACCATCCCCTTTTCGAACATCTTGACAAAGAGCCACTGTTCCCAACGGTAGTACTCGGGCTTGCATGTAGCCAGTTCTCGGTCCCAGTCGTAGCTGAACCCAAGCCGCTTGAGCTGGGTGCGCATGGTGTCAATATTCTGGTATGTCCATTTGGCCGGGTGTACGTTGTGCGCAATGGCCGCATTTTCTGCCGGCATCCCAAAGGCATCCCACCCCATGGGATGAAGCACATTGTAACCCTGCATGCGTTTGTATCGCGCTACTACGTCTCCAATGGCGTAGTTACGCACATGCCCCATATGGATATTGCCCGAGGGATACGGAAACATCTCCAGCAAGTAATACTTCTTCTTGGCCGGGTCTTCTTCCACCCTGAACAACTG
>DAOVEU010000124.1:0-6098 GCA_030668805.1 Desulfobacterales bacterium | reverse complement strand
AAGATTTCTCCCCGTGCGCTCGCCTCCAGTTGGTTATTCTCGATCCGTTTGACCTGAAAACTCTTAAAGACCAGCCTCTCGGTATCGAACAGGTAAAGAAGTTCACTCAGCCAGGTGACCATCAGATCGTCCGGGGCGTCGGCCTCCACCTCTATGGATCTTTCCGTCCTCTCTTTAACGCCTTCGAGTGCCACCACGGCTTCAAAGAAGGCCTCGGCCGCATGGGCAAACAGCTCCTCCAGGCTGGCACCGTATGCCTTGAATCCCAAATCCGCTGTATGCTCTATGAATTCGTATTTCTTGGACACGACATGCCCTTCCCGTCCGATCTTGGATGATTAGCCCGCTTCTTGCTGTTGGACTAACGCAACTACTCATAGCATAAAGGAATCAAACGGGTCAACTTATTGGACGCTGCATTATTGTGTTGACTTGCCGGCTTTCTCTGCGTTAAAAATTCTGAGTTTCACGAAGGCCAATTGGGGCGAAGTCCCCAAATTCATAGGAATAGCATAGGAATTTCCTTTCCTGAGCGGCGTAGCCGCGTTATATAAAATCGCGCAGCGATTTTATAGGTATTACCAAAATGATCACACTGGTCAGGGGCTTTAAGGATATCCTTCCGGCAGACACTGCACTCTGGCAGCACGTTGAAGCCATGGTGCGGGAGTTGCTTGAAGACTTTGGTTTTGCGGAACTCCGCATCCCTATCCTTGAACAAACCGATCTCTTTGCCCGCAGTATTGGAACCAGCACTGACATTGTGGAAAAAGAGATGTATACCTTCACCGACCAGAGCGGAGATTCACTTACACTGCGGCCCGAGGCCACGGCCTCGGTAGTCAGGGCCTACATTGAGCACGGGTTATATGCAAAAAACCCTGTATGCAAATTATACACAACCGGCCCGATGTTTCGCAGGGAGCGTCCCCAGAAAGGCCGGTACCGGCAGTTTTACCAGATCAACGCCGAGGTCTTCGGGCTACACGACCCCAGGGCAGATGCCGAATTGATTCTTGTGTTGATGACATGCATGGGCCGCCTTGAGCTTCCTGGCATCGTGCTTCACATCAACTCTCTGGGCTGCCCTGAGTGCCGTTCGCAATTTAAGGGGGCATTAAAACCCTTCTTGACAGGAAAAGTCCATGAGCTATGTTCAAACTGCCTCAGGAGACGGGACAGAAATCCCATGCGGATATTTGACTGCAAAGTCCCAACCTGTAAGAAAGCCATGCTGGATGCCCCTTCCATCCTGGACTATCTTTGCGAGACATGCCAGTCCCACTTTGAGACCGTGAAGAGCTCCCTGGACAGGTTTCAAATACCTTACCAGATCAATCACCGCCTGGTGAGGGGATTGGACTACTACACCCGGACGACATTCGAGGTGCTGGCCCAGGCCCTGGGCGCCCAGGACGCAGTGGCAGGGGGCGGACGATATGACGGCCTTGTGAAGGCATTGGGCGGTCCTGATCAACCGGCCGTGGGCTTTGCCATTGGTGTGGATCGATTAATGGAGCTTTTGGCGGCCAGAGCCCAAAGTTTTGAAAAGCGGCCCCATCTGTTTATTGCCGCTCTGGGTCTGAGAGCCCAGGATACGGCCTTCCAATGGGTCCAGGACTTCAGAATACAAAGGGTTCGCGCAGAGATGGATTTTGAGAATCGGAGCCTTAAGAGCCAGATGCGCCGGGCGGATAAACTTGGGGTGTCATATACACTTATTGTGGGCGACCGTGAATTGGATGACGGGGCTGTGGTGCTCAGGAATATGACGACCAAGGAGCAGGAAAACGTACCCGTGCAAGACCTTGTGGGACTTGTTGTAAATAAAATAAGAACCAAATAGGGTAGGATAACTGATCACAAGGCGTATTTTTGTTTCTCACAGAGCCCGCAGAGACTCAGAGTTCTTGAGCAGATTTCCTGAGAGGGGAAATCTGCTCAAACTGCTATCCCGCTATGCGGGACATGTTCACTGACGCCAATCCTTTTTCACTGGTCAATGTTGGTATGCCACAGCTGACAAGTGTCCGCCTGAGGCGGACCGAGAGTTTTGTCTGATTTTTCCTCTCAAAAAATCAGACAAATTATTTGTCTCTGAGATCTCTGTGGGCTCTAGCGACCATAGGAAGCGGGCGAGAGATTACCGTGATCGGTTAGCGAGTAGCTGTTTGGATGAATGATGAAAAGCGGAAAGGAGCCAATTTTGCTTGACTCCCTTGGGGACATGAAACGGACCCATAACTGTTCGGAGTTGACGGCTAAAGACGCAGGTAAAGAAGTGGTACTGATGGGGTGGGTCCATCGCAGGCGTGACCATGGAGGGGTAATATTTGTGGACCTTCGGGACCGCGAGGGGATCACTCAGGTAGTCTTCAACCCGGAGCTCAACGAAGAGATTCACCGGAAGGCCGGCGCTATCCGAAACGAGTTTGTGCTGGCAGCTCGGGGAATCGTGGTACTCCGACCCGAGGGGATGATCAACCCCAAGCTGAAAACCGGTGAGATTGACGTGATGGCCTCAGAACTGAGGATCCTCAACACGTCCCGGACACCGCCGTTTGTCCTGGAAAATGACACGCAGGTATCCGAAAGCATCTGTCTGCAATACCGTTACCTTGATATGCGCCGTCCGGTGCTCCAGAAAAACCTCATGCTCCGCCACAGAGCGGCCGCAGCCATTCGTGCTTATCTAAACAACCTGGGATTTCTTGACATCGAAACGCCGTTCTTGACCAGGAGCACACCAGAGGGCGCCCGGGACTACCTTGTGCCAAGCCGAATGAATCCCGGCGAATTCTATGCGCTGCCGCAATCCCCTCAGATCTTTAAGCAACTTTTAATGTTGGCTGGGTTTGACAAATATTACCAGATTGTTCGGTGCTTTCGGGACGAAGACCTTCGGGCAGATCGACAGCCGGAGTTTACCCAGATTGACCTGGAGATGTCCTTTGTAACAGAAGATGATGTGATGGCTGTCACCGAGGGGATGATGGCCGCCCTTTTTAAAGACCTCCTCGGGATAGAGATTGAACGTCCGTTTAAGCGCTTGACCTACGAAGAGGCAACCGGACGATTCGGTCTGGATAGACCTGACCTTCGATTCGGCCTGGAGCTAAAAGATGTGTCTGACATTGTTGGCACTTCTGAATTTAGGGCATTTGCAGAGGTGGTGAAATCCGGCGGTCTGGTCAAGGCCATCAATGCAAAGGGCTGCATTGATCTTTCCCGAAAGGAGATCGATGACCTGACGGAATTCGTGGCGATATACAAGGCCAAAGGCCTGGCCTGGATCAAAGTGCGACCCGATGCCTGGCAATCGCCCATCGTAAAATTCTTTAACGATGGGGAAAGGGAAGCCCTTCGCCAAAGGCTCGACGTGGAGCCCAATGACCTTGTCTTCTTCATAGCTGATCAATCCAAGGTGGCAAATGAGGCACTGGGCCACCTCAGAAGGCACCTGGCTGAAAAACTGGGGTTGATCAAGCAGGGCCAGTACGACTTTGTATGGGTGACTGAGTTTCCCCTCATGGAATATGACAAGGAGGAAAAACGGTATGTGGCTGTGCACCATCCTTTCACGGCCCCTCTTGAGAAGCATATAGGTCGGCTCACCCAGGATCCGCTTGCTGTCCGCTCCAGGGCCTATGACATTGTGCTCAACGGAGCTGAGATTGGCGGGGGAAGCATCCGCAACCATCAGCGCACGGTCCAGGAAAAGGTATTCGAGGCATTAAATATTGATCGCGGTACCTATGAAAGGAAGTTCGGCTTTCTTCTGGAGGCCCTTGATTTTGGCGCCCCTCCCCACGGGGGCATTGCCCTTGGGTTTGACAGGCTCGTTATGCTCATGGCCAATCAGACCTCCATACGGGATGTCATCGCCTTTCCAAAGACCCAAAAGGCGGCCTGCCTCCTTACAGGAGCGCCTTGTGAGGCTTCTGCGGCCCAGCTTGAGGAACTCTCCTTAAAGGTACGGCTCCTGAAAGGATAACATGTTGGAAAAGGAGTGTGAATCACTGCTGTTGGCAATGAAAAAATCCATGTCCGTCTACTGCGTATTTAGCTTTGGGGAAAAGGTGTCAGGTTTCGGGTGTCAGGTGTCAGGTGTGAGGATCGAGAAACTTGAAGAGCTGTACTGTTCTCAAGGCGTAAGCCGCAAACCTGAACACTGACACCTGGCAATTGAACTCAATAACCAACAATCTTGGTTTAGACCCTTGGAAAAGAGCAGGCCTTGAAAGGAAGCCCTTTAGATGGCGGAAAACGAAAAAAGAGAGCAACCCCCGGCCAAGAAATTAGAAAGGGAATTGAAGGCCATCGAGGATCAGGTCTTGCTTTATGCTAAAGATCTGGCCAGGATTTTTGCAGAAAGAAAGGAAAAAGAGAGGCAGTTAGAATTAACCAGACAACAACTGACACGTTCCGCCAGGATAGCCGTCCTGGGGGAACTGGCAGCCGGTATTGCGCATGAGATTAACAACATACTAACCCCTGCCACGGGTAATATATCTATCTTACTCATGGATCGAGATAATCTTCCGCAAAAGGCGGTTGAACGCCTGGAGTTAATAGAACAAAGCTTGACGAAAGCCTCTCACATGTTGCAACAGGTTCTCGATTTGTCGCGTAAGAAGCCTGAAAAAAGAGAACATAGGGATATCAATGCCATTCTGGAACAGAGCCTCTCTTTGTTGAAACATAAGTTCATAAAAAACCAGATAAAGGTCGAAAAAAACCTACAACCTGACCTGCCAGAACTTCAGGTAGATAATGCCCAAATTGAACAGGTCTTCACCAATCTTGCCATCAATGCCATCAATGCCATGGAGCGGGGAGATACCTTGCGCATTTCCATCAGTTATCATCCGAAAAATTCAGCAACAAAACAGCCATACGTGCAAATCCTGTTTGAAGATACAGGGTGCGGCATGCCCCCTGAGATCTTGGTGCACGTCTTTGAACCGTTTTACACAACAAAAGAGAAAGGCGGCGGCACTGGCCTCGGCCTATTCATATGTCATGGAATCATAGAAAAACACGGAGGTACGATAGATGTAGCGAGTACGCCTGATAAGGGCACACAGTTCAAGATTTGCCTGCCGGTAGCCTGAGTGGTTGAGTGGTAAATTTATTTATAGAACAGAAGCTGGAGCTTTCCGTTCCTGACCTGAGTAAGGTAAACGTCATCTATCCCCTGGTGATCCCGCGGACCGAAATTAATAACGGCTCCAATCCCTACGTAATGTTCCTTAATAGACTCTAATGCCCTGATAAAACCTTCCCGAGAAATATCCCGTCCTGCCCGCCTCAGAGCTTCAATCAAAACCCTGGCGTTAATAAAGCCCTCAAAACTTACAAAGTTCGGTTCATCCTCCGGATAATATTGAGTCAAAAGGCGGGAATATTGCTCACAGGCTGGTAAAAGAATCCGTTCAGTAGGCGGGGGTACCACCTGGGTGATCAAGACCCCCTCACCGGCATCACCAAGCTCCTGAACCAGTTTATCTGCCCCCACAAAGGAGACATTATGAAATAGAGGATTATATTTCCTGGTCCTCGCTTCCTTTATAAACTTGGCACAGGGGCTATATGTACCAATCATAATGACCGCCTGGGCCCGAGATGCCTGGATCTTACCAAGGGCATCCTCAATATCGAGTGTCCCCCTTACAAAACTCCCCATAGCCACTGGAGAAAGATCATATTCTTGCAAGGCAATCTGTGTTCCCCTCAGGCCATCAAAACCATAGTCGTCATATTGATAGAATACCGCTATGCGGCGCAGGCCTTTTTCTTCCACAAAGTAGCGGACTACAGCCTTGGTCTCCTGATAGTAAGATGATCGGACATTAAAAATATAGTGCCGGAAGGGAAAGCGTAGTTTATCAGCCCCGGTAAAATTACCCAGAAGGGGGATCTTGTTCTCTTCTACAATATCTATGATCTTCACGGTGGTTGGTGTCCCCACATAGCAGAAGAGGCAAAATACCTTGTCCTTATGAATTAACCTGTTTGTGTTGGCCACGCATCGTGGCGGGTCGTATCCGTCATCATAGGCAATCACCCTGATCCTGCGGTGGTGGATGCCGCCCCCA
>DAOVEU010000143.1:0-5735 GCA_030668805.1 Desulfobacterales bacterium | reverse complement strand
TTTTGTTGGATCAGCTATTGGAACAGTAGTGGGCATAGCTTTGGCCCTTCGCACGGAAGGGGGACGAAAGCTGGCGATCCCTTTTGGTCCCTTTCTCAGCCTTGGTGCCCTGCTTTTCCTGTTTTTCGGGCCGCAAATAATTGGCTGGTACATACAGATTCTAAGATAATGCCAAAACGTACCTTTATCTTTGGTCTTCGGACCGAAATTTTGCTGAGTCTAACCGTTCTCTTGGTGGCTGCCATGACCTTGACCAGCTTTGTGATTTTGAGGATCACGGAGAGGGACTTGCTTCGATATAAGACGGCTGATGGCATGGCAGTCGTCCAAAGGATACAGGTGGCTGTTGGGGACAGCAAAACAGAGGCAAGCCCGGCTTCTCTTAAACTGTTAAAGAAGCGCCTTCGCAACGGTATTTCCTGGATGGGCCATTCAGGACTGTATGATGAGATCCTTGTAGTCGGAAGGGATGGCTCGTTATGGGTTGGTGAGGAGCATCCAAAGTGGTCAAACGAACCTGGCGACAGTGAGATTGCCAGCGTCCTCAGAACGGCAAAGCCCAGCACAAAGATAAACAGGGAACGCACCCTGGTTACAGTTACAGCCCCGATCTTTGCCAATGGACAATGCATTGCGGCTGCCAGAGTACCTGTTCGGATCGATGCAATGAGCCAGGGGTTAAGGAAGTCCCGCACGCTCATCTGGTTTTACATAGGTTTGAATGTGCTGGTGCTTGTTGTCTTTGGAAACTTTCTTCTGTCCAGGATCGTAATCCGGCCCATCCAGCGCCTGGTCAGGATAGCCGATCATTTCGAAGAGACGGATCTCTTTTCTATGATGACCAGGAGCGATCAAAATGAGATTGCGCACCTCACCATGGCCCTTAATCGGATGCTAAAAAGGCTTGCGGAAAACAAGGAGCGTCTGGAAGCCCATATCCGTTCTCTGGAAGCGGCCAACCTGGAGCTCAAGCAGGCCAGGGAGGAGGTGCTGCGCTCAGAAAAACTCTCTTCTTTGGGCCGGCTTGCCGCAGGCGTGGCCCACGAAGTCGGCAATCCGATCGGAGCTGTTCTGGGTTATACGAATCTCTTAATGGATCACGTTGCAGGCAACACCGAAGCCATCGATTATCTCGGACGTATTGAGAAAGAAGTGACCAGAATCAATACCATCATTCGCGAGCTCCTCGATTTTTCAAGACCCTCGCCGTCTGAGCCAGCCCCCCTGGATGTGAATGCCCTGATCATGGAGAGCACATCTTTTCTTAGTGGTCAAAGTCTGATGGCATCTATTAAGATAGAGACGCAACTTGAGCAAGGTGTCGGGATGGTGTGGGCCGATGCCAACCAATTGAAACAGGTTCTGATCAATCTGATGCTTAATGCGTGTGACGCCATGGAAGAAGGAGGATCCCTGGCCATCGCCAGCAAACGAATCTCTCCTGTGAAAGAGACTACAGGCTCAGACCAGCACCCGACAGAGTTCATTCAAGTCTCTGTTTCTGATACGGGTAAGGGGATTGCCGCTTCTGAGCTCAACAAGATCTTTGATCCGTTCTATACTACAAAGCCCCCGGGTAAGGGGACCGGCCTGGGGCTTGCCATCAGTGCGCGCATTGTTGAAACATTCGGTGGCAGCATCTACGTGGAAAGCACTGAAGGTAAGGGCAGTACCTTTACAGTTGAACTTCCCCCATGGGAGCCTGACCATGATACCAAATGAAGTGACCATTGACCTTGGTGCACTCAGGCACAATTTTTTTGAGATCAAGCGATTGGCCGGCCCGCATACCCGCATTATTGCCGTTGTCAAGTCAGATGCTTACGGCCATGGCATGATACCGGTGGCCAGGACCCTGGTGTCGGCGGGCATTGATTATCTCGGGGTATTCGAACTGGAAGAGGGACTGGAGCTCAGAAAAGCTGGCTGCGAGGTTCCGATCTTGATCATGATGGGAATCCAATCAGATGAGGTTTCAGCCGCTGTCAAACATGATCTCACACCTGCACTTTTTCAACTGGACATTGCGGAAAAACTCTCCCGAATATCGGCTGAACAGGGCAAGGTGACACCGGTCCATGTCAAGGTGGACAGCGGTATGACCCGGCTGGGGGTTTGCACCGGAGACCTCCGGAACTTTTTAAAACAGCTCTTGCCCCTAAAAGGGATTCAAGTCGAAGGGATATTCTCCCACCTTGCCGTCGCCGATCAGCCAGGTCACGCCTTTACCGACCAGCAGATAAAGAGATTTCAGGAGGCAGTGGAGGAGTGCGGGCGACTCGTGGGCTTCCGGGGGAGTGTTCATGTTGCAAATAGTGGTGCGATTCTGGGGAATAAGGGCCTGGATCTTGGTATGGCGAGACCCGGCATCCTTTTTTACGGTTCGCCGCCTGCTCAGAGATGGGCTGCGGCAGCTTCCTTCAAGCCGGTCATGACTTTCAAGTCCCGTGTGATTCAGATCAGAACGGTCCTCCCGGGCACTTCGGTCAGCTACGGTCGTACCTATATGACGCAAGAAAGGTGCATCATCGCAACCATCCCTGTTGGGTATGATGATGGATACAGTCGCTTGCTTTCGAATAACGGAGAGGTGCTGATCCAGGGGCGACGCGTGCCAGTGGTGGGTCGTGTCTGCATGAACCTGACCATGGTGGATGTCACCGGGGTTGAGGGTGTTGCAGTTGGCGATGAAGTGGTTCTATTGGGGGCCCAGGGTAAAGAGCGGATCACAGCCGAGGAGATTGCAACAAGGATCGGGACGATCAACTATGAAGTGTACTGTACCATCGGCAAAAGTAACCGGCGCGTCTATACCGATTCCTGATCTCATTCCAGAATATCCCTTATTTTTCCGGACAGCTCTTTGATTTTGAATGGCTTCTGGATAAATCCATTACAGCCTCGTTCCAGTATCTCACTGGCTTCACCATGAATGCTGTAGCCACTTGCAAGCAAGACCTTAATATGCGGGTTGATCTCCTTCATGCGGTCATAGGCTTCGCCGCCACCAATATTGGGCATAACCATGTCCAAAAGGACGATGTCTATGTCATCCTGATTTTTCTCATAGACTTCGATAGCCTCTTTTCCATCCCTGGCTAACAGTACCCGGTAGCCCATGGCCTCCAACAATTCCTGGCCTACTTCCAGGATGACCTCTTCATCGTCTACCAGGAGGATCGTTCCAGTTCGCCTAATCAATTGCTCAGCAGCTTTGACAGCTTTCCGGACCCTTTTTTGTGATGCAGGCAGATGGATACTGAAGGTCGTCCCGTGCCCCTTCCTGGATTCCACATCAATATATCCGCCATGGCCCTTTACGATACCGTAAGCAGAAGCCAGACCAAGACCGGTGCCACGGCCCATCTCCTTGGTCGTAAAAAAGGGCTCAAAGATGCGCTCCATTGTCTTTTTGTCCATGCCTATGCCAGTGTCAGCAACCATTAACAGGACATAGTTACCGGGCTTTGGAACATAGAGCTTGCCCTTTATCTCCTTGTGGGTCGTATTCATGGTTTTCAAGATAAGATCCCCACCGCCAGACATGGCATCTGCGGCATTTACAAACAGATTCAAAAGCACCTGCTCTATCTGTGTCTGGTCTGCCTCTATTGCAAACAAGTCTTCGGCAAGCTCTCGATGAATCGTAATCTCCTTTCTGGTTCTGCCAAACGTGTCAGAGGTCTCTTCTACCAATTGGTTCAGGTCAACGGGCTTGACCTCGTATCTGCCCTTCCTGGCATATCCAAGGAGGTGTGAGGTTAGTCTGGCTCCGCTTTGAACCTGGTTTTCAATGTTTTTTAACCGGTCATAATACTGGTGTGTGGAATCCATATCCATAAGCATCAAGGAGACATTACCCTGGATGCCCATGAGCAGGTTGTTAAAGTCATGGGCAATACCTCCAGCCAGGGTGCCGATGGACTCCATCTTCCCCGCCTGCCGGAGTTGGGCTTCAAGGCGCTTTCGTTCGGTAATGTCTCGCAAGGTGTGGACGCAGCCTGCCGGAATACCGTCACGATCCATGTAAGTGGCAACGCTTATGCTGACATCAAGAATCTCTCCTTGTTTGGTGTATCGACGGCTCTTAATGGCAGAAAAACTCTCTCCCGCCATCACCTTGTCAATCATCATTTGAGTCTCAGGCCAGTTCTCCTCCGGGACATAGTCTATTTTCTTGCCCAAAAGCTCCTCCGGGGTCCATCCGAAAACCTGGGTGAATGCCGGGTTTAAATAGATAACCGCACCCTCCATGTCGTAGGCAACAATAGGATCCGGACATGCTTCCAGAACCGCACGATATTTCTCCTCACTCTCCCGCAGCGCTTCCTCGGCCTGTTCGCGTTTGTTTTTCAATCTTTTTTGCTTAAGGGCGTTTTCCACCGTTTTTAACAATTCCTCATGCTCAAACGGCTTTCTGAGGTAATCGTAGGCCCCACCCCTCAGGGCCTCTATGGCTGATTTTATGGAAGCGTGTCCGGTCATGACAATGACTGAGGTCTCTATGTCCTGACTATTTATGTAATCCATGACCCGGTGTCCATCCATCTCCGGCATAACTATGTCCAGAAGGACTAAGTCAAAGCTATTCCGAGATAAATACTCTATAGCCTCTTTGACACTATTACCTGTGTGTATTTCATAGCCCTGGCCGCTTAACAAGGCCTTCAGGCTGTCACACATACGGGGTTCGTCATCAACAATGAGAATCCTGGGTGTGTAAGACATGGCCACCTCCAATAACTAGACGTCTCGGAATCTCTACAACCTATTGACATTATAGCTATTTTTGGCTCTGTTGGAAAGTCAATCAGGAATAATGGAATGATGGAATATTGGAATGATGTGAAAAACAGGAATAAGAACAAAACACCTTCTAAACCCAACATTCCAGTATTCCAACATTCCATTATTCCAATTGGGGCGAAGCCCCTAAGTTCAGTTTTCCCTATAGGTCTTTTCATCAGGTACTTGTGCCATATACCCTTTTTGTTACCCTCTTTACTACACTTTTTCAAGGGTATTACCCTTTTTTTTGCCAAACCACCCCCTCTCCAGGCATTCCACGAAAACTGCTGCCTCGACCTGCTCTGTTTTGGCTCCGCGGGGCTTTTTAGCTGGGCGACACGATCCTCAAATTCTGAAAGGATTACTTTGAAACTGTGAAACTAAAGGGCGTTTCCAAATTTTTTCTGATGAGTACTAGCGTCTGTTGTTCCTCTGTCAAAGCTCATGTAAGCCAACTGGGACGTCCATTTCCATACCCGCCACTCGTTCATTCTGTTACTATCCGGGCTAGTTTCTTTACTTCGCTCTCAAAATAGTTTTTCACCTCTTCCCACTTCACCTCCTTTAACATCCTTGGCATTTCATCAGGCTCGGCATCATCAAAAAACACTAAACTCTTGTGAATATGAACGAGATTAGAACCTAGTTTTCCATATTTCTTGTTGTAGAAATTCAATAAGTTAATCAATGCGTAACCAGATTTACTTATAAAATATAAATCAATGAAATCCCTCTTTGCCCCTCGAGTTGCTACAGCATCTATCTTCATTGCAGCAATGTCTAGAATATCAGCTATATTCAATGACGGGTGTGAATCACAGCTGTTGGCAATGAGAAAATCCATGTCCGTCTGCTACGTATTTAGCTTTGGGGAAAAGGTGTCAGGTTTCGGGTTTCAGGTGTCAGGATCGAGAAACTTGAAGAGCTGAAACCTGAAACCTGAAACC
>DAOVEU010000194.1:0-4862 GCA_030668805.1 Desulfobacterales bacterium | reverse complement strand
CACGCGCCCAATATTTTCAAGATAAGCAGCCTTACTCTGATTGAAGCCGATCATTTTACCGGACCCGCCTTCACGCCTTTTCCTCTGAGACTCGGGCAGGGAAAGGGGCGTGTCTTTGTACCAGCAAGACCAGGTTTTGCAGATATGATCAAAGACCAGAAACCGCGAATAGGCCGCAAGATAGATATCAGGATTCGGAGTGTCCTTGCCGCCAGGCCGGGGGAGGTCTTCTATCCACTGGCAGGCCTCGTATCCTATGTAGCCGGCTATAAAGTAGTCCCGGGTATGGGAGGATAAAAAAGCAAAGAAATCATCCCTGTTAAGCTTTGCGATATCTCCGCTAAAAACCTTCTCCGGCTCCCAGGCAATAAAGGAGTGCCGCTCCGTAAAGGAAGGTCTCTGGCTTTCCAAAAAAATAGCGCCCGGCTTATGATAAAGGGCGCTGAAAACCTGACACGGATCGGCTTTGGTTCTCAAGCTCGTTTTTTCCACGCCTCCACCTTGACCGCGCAAACCTTGTACTCGGGTATCTTCGAGACTGCATCCAGGGCATCAATGGTCAGAAGATTTGCGGCCGCTCTTCGGAAGTGGAAAGGGATAAAGACAACCCCCTCGGGACATCTCGTCGTAAGCTGAACCCTGGCCACCAGTTCGCCACGGCGTGACGAAACCTTGACCATTGACTTTTCTTCAATACCGAATTCTTCAGCGTCTTTCGGATGGACCTCCAACAACGGCTCAGGGTAAAGGACCTGTAGGCCCGGAATCTTTCTGGTCATCGTGCCGCTGTTGTAGTGGTGGAGTACCCGCCCTGTGGAGAGGATGAAAGGGTAGGTTTCATCCGGCAGTTCGCTGGGAGGAATGAATTCAACAGGATGAAATAGCCCCTTGCCCCGGGTAAACCGGCCCTTGTGAAGGATTGGTGTCCCGGGATGATCTCGCGTCGGACAAGGCCACTGGAGGCCGTCTTTTTCCAAGCGATCATAGTGAATCCCACCATAAATTGGGGTGAGACGGGCGATTTCTTCCATGATCTCTTCCGGGGACCGATAATCCATCGGATAGCCCATCCTTTCGGCCAGTTCACAAATGATTTGCCAGTCCGGCCGGGCCTGGCCTACCAGGGGAAGGGCCTGTCTCACCCTCTGGACGCACCTTTCAGTGTTTGTGAAGGTGCCATCTCTTTCCGCAGAACTCGCCGCCGGAAGGACTACATGGGCCAGCTTGGCCGTCTCGGTCATGAATATGTCTTGTACCACCAAGAAATCCAATCTCTTCAAAGTAGCCGTCACCTGGCTGGCATTAGGATTGCTTGCCACCGGATTTTCGCCCATAATATACAGGGCCTTCAACTTCCCCCTGGCTGCAGCAGGCCAGATCTCTGTGACAACCAGGCCGGGCTCAGGAGAAATCTTTACCTTCCATGCCTGTTCAAATTTTTCTATGACCCCCTGGTCGGAGAGGCTTTGATACCCCGGCAGCACATCGGCAAGGGCCCCCATATCGCACGCCCCCTGAACATTGTTCTGGCCACGGAGTGGGTTTACCCCTCCCCCCTCGATTCCGACATTCCCGCACAGCATGGCCAGATTGGCAATGGACTTCACATTGTCAGTACCGGCCGCATGTTGGGTAATCCCCATGGCGTAAACGATAGTAGCGACTTCGGCTTCGGCATAAAGGCGGGCAACCTCCTTGAGGTCCTCGGCAGGGATACCAGTAATCCTTTCCACAAACTCGGGATCGTACTTTGTTAAGGTCTCTTGTAGTAAAGAAAAGTTTTCTGTTCTTTCCTCCACATAGGACCTATCCCATAACCCTTCCTTTATTATGACGTGCATCAGGCCGTTGAGCCAGGCCACGTCCGTACCTGGTCTGGGACGAAGCCAGGTATGGGCATAGTTCACCAATTCTAACTTGCGGGGATCGGCCACGACTAGTTTCGCTCCATGATTGGCCACGGCCCGCCTAATATGCAGATCCACGATAGGATGGTTGTCTGTAGGGTTGCTGCCGGTGACAAGAATGACATGAGCCTTCTCTATGTCCTCCATAGAGTTGGTCATCGCTCCACTTCCAAAGGCAGCGGCCAGACCGGCCACAGTCGAGGCGTGTCAAAGCCGCGCACAATGGTCCACATTGTTGGTCCCGATCGCAGCACGCATAAATTTCTGCATGATGTAGTTTTCCTCATTCGTACATTTAGCAGAACTCAGGGCCGCCAGAGCCTGCGGACCATATCTTTCTTTTAATTGCAACAGCTTTTCGGCAATTAGGCCAAGGGCTTCATCCCAGGTTGTTTCCTTAAAATAATCACCTTTTCGGACGAGAGGAACCTTAAGACGCTTTGGATGATGGACAAAATCGTACCCGAATCGACCTTTTACACAGGTATCTCCGAAATTGGGGCCATGGCTCGGATCAGACGTCACCTCCACAAGGGATTCTCCCTTCACGTTTAAGGTAAGATTACAGCCACACCCGCAATAGGCGCATACGGTCCTTACTTGTCTTAATTCATCAAAAGGAACGGGGAGTGTGACATGCTTCTTCACCAGGGCACCTGTGGGACAACTGTCCACGCATTTTCCGCAGGAGGTACATCTTTGGTTGAGTCTGATCACAAGGTTTAGAGGAAGGTCATTCTCATCAAATTCCGTGGCATCAAGCTCCATTGCCTGGTATTCGCAGTTGTTCTTGCAGCGCTGGCAAAAGATGCATTTGTTTGGATCGATGGTGATAAAAGGATGACTGTTGTCTATCTCGTATTGGGGGGCTTTTGGCGTTCCTGAAACAGAAAGATCCGCATCGTATTCTATGGCAAGCCTTCGGAGTTCACATTTGGACACAGCCACGCAGCCGCAGCTCAGACATCGCTGTGCCTCTCGAAGGGCCATATCTTCGGAAAAGCCTAACGTATATTCGCAGAAATCCCCCACACGAATATTGGCAGGGCGTTCCGGAATCCGCTCAACCGGCTCGATCTGAATGCCGTCAAAGTTCTTAAGAGCGACCTCATCAAGATTCTTCCCTCTGGTCACATTGACTTCCCTCGGAGGAGGCGTTATCGCTGCTCCGGCGAGGTAAAAATGTATGGAATCAGCCGCCTTCCGACCGGCTGCAATCGCCTCAACAACCGTCCTTGGACCACTCACAGCATCCCCGCCGGCAAAAACGCCCTTTATGTTAGTTTCAACGGTGTCCGGGTCAACCACGAGGGTATCCTCGGACAGAGCGAGTTCACTGATCTTACTTCGTGAAGACACAAATGAGAGATCAGGGCTCTGGCCGACCGCTGTGATCACGTTGTCCGCCTCAATCACGAACTCAGTACCTGGAAGTGGTACAGGACGACGTCGTCCACTCTTGTCCGGCTCACGGAGGCAGGTTCGGAGCACTTCAAGGTTCAGACGCCCCCTGTCTTTCGTGATCCTCGAAGGGATGGCCACAAGAAATAGTTTTACGCCTTCTGCTTCTGTTTCCCTAACCTCCTGCTCCCTGGCCGGCATCTCCAGCCGGCTGCGGCGGTAGATAATCGTGACCTCTTCAGCACCCATCCTGAGACAGGTCCGGGCTACATCAAGGGCCGAGTTTCCGCCTCCGATCACAGCCACTCTTTTGCCAATATGAACATCTTCACCAATACGCACACGTCTAAGGAATTCCAGCCCGGAAAAGACCCCTTCCAGATCGTCCCCTTCCACCCCTATCTTCCTTGTTTGCCAGGTACCGGTGGCCATGAAGAAAGCCTCAAAGCCTTCTTTGGCTAAATCCTCCACGGTAAAATCCTTCCCCAGACGCTGTCCTGTCCTCACATGTACGCCGGTTTCAACTATGTTTCTTATTTCCCGATCCAGGATCTTCTTTGGTAGTCGATACTCAGGTATGGCATACCGAAGGATTCCACCCAATTCGGGCATCGCCTCAAAGATCGTAACCGCATGACCCTTTCGGGCCAAATAGTAGGCTGCTGATAGTCCTGCCGGCCCACCACCGATGACTGCCACACGATGCCCGGCAGGTGGCAAAGGCTCGACCATGTCAATCTCTTCAAGATGCATGGCATAGTCTGCAACAAACCGCTTCAGGTGGTTTATCGGCACACGTTCCTCAACCAGAATCCGGCGGCACATGGCCTCACAAGGATGTGGGCAGACCCTCCCGGTGGACAATGGGAGAGGGTTCTTCTCCCTTATGAGCCTGAGGGCCTCAAGATAATGCCCCTGGGCGATCAGGCTCAGATATCCCTGGATATTAATGCCAGCAGGGCAGGTCAAAGAACATGGGGAAATACAGTCTCCATAGTGTCGGGAGAGCTTTAGTTCCAGGATATGTTTGCGGTGCGCCCGAACAGACTCACTCCGGGTGTCCACAACCATTCCGTCTTCTGCCGGGGTGGAACAGGCCCGTACCAAGCCCTTTCTACCCTCAATCTGAACTACGCAGAGTTGACAGGGGTGTTCACCGTGATCACATAAGGTTGGGATATGGATCCCAGCAGAGGAAGCCGCAGCCAGCACAGTCGTGCCGGGTTCAACCTCTGTGACCTGGTCATCGATTGTTAGACTTATTTTGTCAGTCATTTATGCCCTTTAAGAAAATTTTTCGACCTGTGCCGTTAGGGTGATTCTTGAGCCCTTCCGAATGATCTAATTCTGATCGGCGGCTTCCCGTAGGGGCGGCCCGCCCTGCCCGCCCTGGCGCGACAACTTTAGAGTTGATGTCCGTCCCCGTCATCCCGGCCCGCCCTGGCGCGACATGCTTACTATGGGCTATAACCTAATAAATCCCGGTCTGGGCCAGGGTCTGGGCCAGGGGCGCGACAGAGCTTGTACAATGCCCAGGGGTCAAAAACACGGCCC
>DAOVEU010000134.1:0-5857 GCA_030668805.1 Desulfobacterales bacterium | reverse complement strand
CCGTGGTTCCGAGCATTACTGAAATCATATTCAAGATCGGGGCGGGGGATACGGTCAAGGCCGTCACTTACCACGACACCTATCCTCCGGAAACGGCCACAAAGGAGATCATCGGTGGCTTTTTCTCACCGTCCTTGATGGCCATAGAAAAGATAGAGCCTGATGTTATCTTCGTATCCGGACTCCATAAGAGGATAAGAGAAAGCCTCGGGCATGGAAGATGCCAGTTGATCAACCTTGAAGCAAAGTCAATTGAAGATATCTGCCGAAATATCGATTTGCTGGGAAGGATTTTCAACAGGGAAAAAGAGGCTAAAAAGGTCATCGACGAGATAAAGAATGAACTTCAAATGATTGCCAAAAAGGTGGCTAGGATACCCCAATCAAAAAGAAAAAGGGTTATTCGTCTCATGGGCCGTGATCAGGTAATGACCCCAGGGGATGATTCCTTTCAAAATGAATACATCAGGCTCGCCGGTGGCATTCCCCCTAAGCTTAACAAAAAGGGAAACATCGTGGTCGTCACCAAAGAGGAGTGGACGCGGTTTAACCCTCAGATTATTTATGGGTACGGCGGGGATAGAGAAACGGCCAAAAAATTCTTGGACCGTCCAGGATGGAAGGATGTAGATGCGGTAAGAAATAGTAAGATATTTTTCTTTCCCTGCGACCTGACCTGCCGGGCCTCTACCCGTGCCGGTTATTTTGTGTCCTGGCTGTCGGCAAAAGTTTACGAAGATGAGTTTTCCAGGAAAGAGGACCAGGTTCTTAAAGACCAGATATTCAAATCGCGCAAGCTTGACCTTGATCTTGATTACATAAAAGATGTCCGCATGTCGTACAGCACTATCCATGATTTTTTGAACAAGACCCTGATCATCGATTTTAAGGAACCATTATCCCTGGTCTCAACCCTTGAAGGAGAGCGTAAAGGGATAAAATCAGTCGGTAACCACTATTCCTCTCCTCCTTGCTGGGGGATTGGGCATAAACTCGGTTTGAAGAAAATAAGGGAACGAGTCTATCAGGTTATCGGTAAATCAGAGGGTACAGCCAGTTTTCTGTTCACCGGGGCGGACATGGACAATCTGGCCATTAAGCGGGAAAGGTTCAGGGAGATGGAGGTCTGCGCCCTGGTAACAGCCGGTATAAAGTCCAATGCGGTCAGGATGTCTAAAGATGAGGGGAGGTTCTATGAACCCGGAACAATCAATATCATCATTTTGCCCAACATGAAACTCTCACCACGTGCCATGATCAGGGCCATCATCAGCGCTACCGAGGCAAAAACCGCAGCATTGCAGGATCTTGATATCCGAAGCAGCTATACTCCACAAATTCACCAGGCCACTGGGACCGGAACCGATAACATAGTCGTGGTGGAGGGAGAGGGGACACCAATTGATAATGCCGGCGGCCATACAAAGATGGGAGAACTGATTGCCAGGGCTGTATACGAGGCTGTTCAAGGGGCGGTCTACAAACAAAATGGTATCGTCACCCAGCGCAATATCTTCCAGAGATTGAAGGATCGAAAGATCAGCCTGTTTGGATTGGTCTCTGTGGATGAGTGCGAATGTGGGGCTGAAAAGAGCGATCTTGTCTGCCAGCTTGAAGAGATACTTCTTCAACCACGTTATGCCTCATTTGTGGAATCATCTTTCGCTATAAGTGACGACTATGAAAATGGACTGATTGGCGACTTGAGCGGCTACGAAC
Organism: Desulfobacterales bacterium; assembly: GCA_030668805.1. Taxonomy (GTDB): domain Bacteria; phylum Desulfobacterota; class Desulfobacteria; order Desulfobacterales. The sequence goes on along the minus strand of DAOVEU010000134.1, from coordinate 4,138 downwards.
TCTTGTGCCAGAAGGTGACCGAGGAAATCGCCGGAAAAAAGATTACAAGCTTGAAGCATTTCATAAAACCTGAAAAGGTGCCGCCTGTTTTGCGTATGGCGGTCAATGCCCTGCTCAACGGGATTTGTTGCAAAATAAAGTGAACCACATAAAAAAATTCTATATTCTCTTACCAATTGCCATACTCTTTCTGTTCCCATCGACAACTTTAGCAAAACAGATATCTTTTCTAGTGATCGATGCGGACACCTGTCTTGTCAACAAGGCAATGAAAGGGCTTCGAATCCCCGAGAATATCAAAGTCAGATTTTTTACTTATCACGATATTACCAAGGATAGTTCGGCAAAAGAGTTTATTGATGCTTCGCAGGTTATTATCTGTGATGTTATGCAGAATGAACTGAGCAAGTATCTGATAGAAAATCTAGATATCAGTAAAAAACGTATATATGCCCTGAGGGGCTCTCGGGATGATGATGAGCTGAAAAAGAAGGGTTTTGTTTTTGATCCAGACATTCAGGAATATTTTAATCACCTGTCTGTACCGAATATTCAGAACCTGATTTATCGAGTGGCCCATCGCGAATTTGACCCTTCCATTGCCTATAATGAGGTTGTGAAGTTGCCCCGTCTGGGGATATACCATAACGAAGCGGATGCGGTTTTCACAAGTTTTGAGGAATACCTTCATTGGTACAGAGGACGAAAAGAGTATATCAAAGACGCTCCCTGGATAGGAATGATGCTTTTTTCATCTTCCCTTATACAGGGACAGGTGGAGACGGCTGATTACCTTATCAAGAGGCTTGAGGATGAAGGGTTCAATGTAGTTGCTGCCTTTGGGCGCGATTTAGAGGTCTTGACCTCGCTGTTGATGGATAAAAATCAGCGTGCAAGAGTCGATCTGATTATAGCTTTTTCCCTCAAGTTCTATTCAGCCTTAAACGACAAGGTTCGATCCACCCTTATTGAACTGAACATCCCGATCTTTAACGCGATTAACCTTTACTCCAATACGATCGATGAATGGCGGAGTGATCCGATCGGTATCCCCCCTATGGACGTGGTCTGGACCATTGCCAATCCAGAAATATCAGGCCTGATTGAGCCCTCTCCACTCACTGGCAAGGTAAAGCTTTTAGACGAAGAGACCGGCAAAGTCTTGTTTGTGCACAGACCTATCAAAGAAAACATCGAACTGGTTATCCCCAGGCTCAAGATGTGGGTTCAATTGAAGAAAAAAGAGAATAAGAACAAGAGAGTGGCCATACTTTACTACAATCACGGCCAGGGGAAGCAAAATGTCGGAGCCAGCTATCTTAATGTCTTCAAGAGTCTGGAGCTTATCATCCAGCGCATGAAGAAAGAGGGGTATCAGGTGACTTTTGACAGAGAACTGCGCGAAGACGCTATTAAGGATCTGGTCCTCAAGTACGGCAGGAACATCGGCAGTTGGGCCCCAGGGGAACTGGATAAGATGCTCGGGGGAAAAAAGGTTATTCGACTCCCAGTAAAGATGTATCAGAAGTGGTTTGCCAGGCTCCCCGAAGAGTTCAGGAAGAATGTCATTAAACAATGGGGAAAAGTGGAAGACTCAACCATCATGATCAAAAACGGCCAATTCATCATCCCCGCAATTATCCTTGGGAATGTCCTTATCATGCCGGAACCGGCCCGCGGCTGGGGAGACGATCCCATGAAGCTCTATCATGATCCGACCCTTTATCCCCATCACCAGTACATTGCCGCCTATTTGTGGCTCAAACACGCATTCGATGCTGATGCCATGATTCACCTGGGGACCCATGCCACCCATGAATGGCTCCCCGGGAAACAGGCAGGACTTTCGCCGTCCTGCCCGCCGGAAGTGCTGATCACCGACATTCCTAACATCTATCCTTACATCGTGGATGATGTTGGAGAAGGCATCCAGGCCAAGCGCAGAGGCAGAGGGGTCATCATTGACCACCTCGTCCCAGCGGTCAAGGAAGCGGGGCTCTATCATGAATACAGCCAATTATACGATATGATAAGCAGCTATAACAGGGCCGTTTCTCTCGAAAGCCAGACAGCAGGCGGTAAGCTTAAAAAAATAGGAGATCTGGTCACAAAGATGGGGCTCCTCAATGATCTTGGCATCACGGAGTTTAACGAACAAACTCTCGAAGAGATCGAACATTACCTTCTTGAAATCAGGGAAAACTTCATGCCCTATGGTTTGCATACGTTCGGCATATCGCCTGAAGGGGAAGCCTTGCGGGATACCGTCAAGGCCATTTCCAAGCGCAACAGCCAGGCCAGGGAAGAAGAGGTCAAAAAAGGCCTTGTCGATTCCGGACCAAGGGAGATCGGCCATCTAATCAAAGCCCTTGAGGGGGGCTACATACCATCAGGGGAAGGGAATGACCCGATAAGAAACGTGGCCGCCATCCCCACCGGAAAGAACTTCTTTGGCTTCAACCCGGACAAGATTCCCTCTCCTGCCGCCTGGGACCTCGGCAAAAAAGCAGCCGAGCAGATCATCAAAAAGAGCCTTAAGGAAAAGAAGCGATACCCTGAAAAGGTAGCTATTGTTCTTTGGGCCACAGAAACGATCCGAAACGAGGGGATCAACGAAAGCACGATTCTCTACCTCATGGGTTTGAAGCCCACCTGGGATAAGACCGGTCGGGTCACCGGAACCGAGGTGATCCCGGGTAGAAAGCTGAATCGCCCCCGGATCGATGTTCTTATAAACCCATCGGGGCTTTACCGGGACCTTTTCCCCAATATGCTGCTTTTTCTCGACAGAGCGGTCCAGAAGGCAGCCCTCCAGACAGATATAGAAAATCTGATTAGCAGACATAATGCATACATGAAGACCCGGCTGATAGAATCTGGCCTGGATGAAGAAAGGGCAGACATCCTTTCCAGGGTCAGGATATTTACCGAAAAACCCGGATCATATGGAACCGGGGTCTGTGAGATGACAGGCGCGTCAGGTCTTTGGGAATCAGATGACGAGATCGTCAAGGTGTACGAAAACAGGGTCGGTTATGCCTTTGGTCGGGGGAAATGGGGAGAAGAGGCAAAAGAGATATTCAAGGAAAACCTTAAAGTAGTGGACGTGGCCGTCCATTCCATATCCTCCAACATTTTGGGAACCATGGATAATGACGACGTGTTTCAGTATCTGGGAGGACTTTCCCTGGCCGTCAAAAAGGAGAGCGGGGAGACTCCCGATACCCTGATTACCATGCAGAGGATTCCGGATCGTGTAGAGGTGGAAGATATAGCCAGGACCATAGGCCGTGAGCTTCGAACCCGTTATCTTAATCCCAAATGGATTGAGGGGATGAAGAAGGAAGATTATGCTGGTGCCCGGGAGATGTCAAGATTTGTGGAATATATGTGGGGCTGGCAGGTGACCGTGCCCTCCGCCATTGACAAAACCAAATGGGAGCAAACCTATGATGTGTATGTGGAAGACAAATACGGTCTCAAAATGAAGGATTTCTTTAACAGGGCAAACCCCTGGGCCTATCAGTCCATTGCTGCCCGTATGCTGGAATCGATCCGAAAAGGCTACTGGAAGGTCGATGAAAAGATCAAGAAAAAGCTTGCAGTAGAATACGTCTTTAATGTCATTAACAAGGGCGTGGCATGCTGCGATCATACCTGCAACAATCCGGTGCTCAACCAGATGGTGGTCAATATCATTTCCCTGCCTGGTGTCATGTCACCTGAAATGGTGGAAAGGTTCAAGCTGGCCATCGAGCAGGCCATGGGCAAGGCCCTAGCCGACCAGATCAAGGCCCGGAAAGATTTGCAGAAGAAGTTAAATGAAGGTTTCACAAAAAAAACACAGCCGCCAGACCAAAAAGCCTCCAAGGCCAATGCAGAACACAAGGAAGAGGTTTCAAAACAGGGGACCGAATCAAAAATGGTTGAGGGGTATAAGATGGAGGAGGTTAAGGCAAAAGATGAGACCACAGATATATCTTCCTCCGGAGTACAATGGTTTGCGTCCTTATTTGTTATTTTCATCATGGGGCTGGTTATTTTTGGTGCAAAAAAATACAGGTAGAAACATTTTACTGGCGTAGTATCTATTGAAGTTTTCTCGTTTGATGATTTGAGAAGCTCACTCACGACGTTG
>DAOVEU010000278.1:0-3783 GCA_030668805.1 Desulfobacterales bacterium | reverse complement strand
AAAAAAACAGTTTACATCCTGAATTCTTTTGTGTTAGATGGACTACCTCACCCATGCTTAGCCAAGAAGGCTAAGAATAGCTACACGTTAAAGAAGCAGCTAAATACAAAAAGGCCACGAAGACTCAAGGAGAGTTACACTCTTCTGAAGTCTCATGGCCTTTTCCAATTTTGAAGCCACGAAGGTTTCCATACCGAAAGTCCAAATTCGAAATGGAAGAAATCTAATGGAGGCCAGTTACAAGATCCTGGTGATTGACGATGACGCACTCATGCGGGACGCCTGTCACCAGACCCTGACCAAACATGGTCACAGCGTTACCTTGGCGAAAAGTGGTCGTGAAGCCCTTGTCCTGCTCGAGAAATGGTCATTTGACCTTATCCTCCTAGATTTGAAGTTGCCCGGCGAAGACGGGCTATTTGTCTTGGCCGAGATCAAGGATCTGGATCCCGAGGCCATGGTCGTCATGATCTCGGAATATGGTTCTATTGAAACCGCTGTTCAAGCCATTAAGCTTGGGGCCTTTGACTTTATAGCCAAGCCCATAACCCCGGAGGAATTAATCAAACTGGTTGATCGTGTGCTGAGAAATCGCCAGTTAACCATCGAAAACCTATATCTCAAGCAAAGCCTTAAGCAGGAAACCTGTAGCACTGAAATTATTAGTAAAAGCCCTGTCATGGAAAAGGTCAAGGAGATGATCGCCATGGTTGGCCCCACAGAGAGCACGGTATTGCTTCAGGGTGAGACTGGCACAGGCAAGGGGCTTGTAGCCCGAAAAATCCACGAAATGAGTCGACGGCGGGGACACCCTTTTATATCAGTCGATTGCGGCTCCCTGGTAAAGACCATATTTGAAACTGAACTTTTTGGTCATGTCAAGGGGGCCTTTACGGGCGCAGACAAAACCCAACACGGAAAATTTGAAATGGCCCAGGGGGGGACCCTATTCTTTGATGAGATATCCAACATAAATCTGGAGATCCAGGCCAAGCTCCTCAAGGCTGTTGAAGAAAAGCGCATCTCTAAGGTGGGTGATCACAAGGTCGTTAATGTCGATATCCGGCTTATATCAGCTACAAACCGGAATCTTGAAAAGGCTGTCGCCCAGAGACTCTTTCGTGAAGATCTCTTCTTTCGACTGAACGTGGTCTCCATACACCTGCCGCCTTTGAGGGAGCGTAAAGACGATATCCCTCTGCTGGCCAAACATTTCTTAGGCAGATTTGGCAGGAGAGAGGGGAAAAAGATTGAGGACTTTTCCCCAAATGTTATGAAGGCGCTCACAGAATACCATTGGCCTGGAAACATCCGGGAACTGGAGAATACTGTGGAGCGGCTGGTGGTTTTTGCACGGGACAGGACCATTAATAGAAAGGACCTTGTCTATTCCAATACAGTACTATCTAATGTGCTTATGATGGACACGCTTTGCCTGGAGGAAATGGAACGTCTGCACATTATGAAGGTACTTGAACGCACAGATGGGAACAAGACCCACGCTGCCAGATTACTCGGCATTGACCGCAAGACCCTCAGAATGAAGATGAAAAAATATCAAATCTCAGAGGCGTCAATCTCCAATCCCTAACCAGGATAAAACGTAACCGTTTACATCCCTCTTCTACAAGGAACAATGCTATTGAATTGAAGCGTTGTGAAATTAACTATCTGAAAACCTGTCGCCAGAGGAAAGCGCGAACTCCGGGTGTTTTGTCCCCACTCCGAGTAAAACTGCCTCACTCTTTTTATCCTGCTATTTATAACTACCTTACTCTTCCCCATCTGCAGTAGCTAAACTTTTCCTATAAATACAACTGGATAGCTATCGATTGTTCCATGCGCCATGCGCATAGCTTAGCTGGCACAGAGATTGCCGTATAGAAGGACTCAAGAAAAACTTGTCTCAAAAACACAAGAAGGAGGGAGAAAATCCACAGAAGCCTTAGCTATGAAATCGAACAAAGAAAAAGTGCAGCCAGAAAAGGAAACCACCGAAGCCTTATTGGCAGAAGGAAGGGTATTGCGGCCCTTGCCTCAGTTGGTTGTGGACGCCAACCTGAACCCCAATGATTATGAGGACGCCGTGAAACAAGGCCGATCCGATCTTGAAGCCTTCTGGGGGGAGGCCGCCCACGAATTGAATTGGTTCAAGCAATGGGACAAGGTGCTTGACCGCTCTGATGCACCGTTTTTCAATTGGTTTGTAGGCGGCAAGACCAACATTGCTTACAATGCCCTTGATCGTCATGTAAAGACGCACCGTAAGAACAAGGTAGCCATCATTTTTGAAAGCGAGAGCGGCGCTCGCGAACGTATGACCTATTATGACCTGTACCGGGCTGCCAACAAGTTTGCCAATGTCCTCATGTCCCTCGGTGTCAAGAAGGGAGACCGGGTGGCGATTTATCTGCCGAACATCCCTGAAATCGCCGTCGTGATGCTCGGATGCGCCAAGATCGGTGCCATACATAGCGTGGTGTATGAAGGGTTCAGCGCATTGGCCCTTCGAGAGCAAATCAACCACGCCGAGGCAAGGCTTGTGGTCACTGTGGATGGGTTTCATAGAAATGGCAAGGTCATCAAGCTGAAAGAAGCCGTAGATGAGGCCATGACGGCATCCCCTACAGTGGAGACCGTTGTGGTAGTCCAGCGGGCAGGTGTAGAGATCGATATGAGTGATGGCCGTTACCTCTGGTTCCATGATTTGATGGATGGGGAACCTGCAGAATTTGAGACCGAGGAGATGGATGCCAATGACCCTCTCTATATTCTGTACACTTCAGGAACAACCGGTAAGCCCAAAGGAGTGGTACATTCCCACGGCGGCTATATGGTAGGACTCAACCGGACTTTAAAATGGGTATTTGACACCAAAGAGACTGATATCTTCTGGTGTGCCGTTGATCCAGGGTGGGTAACCGGGCACAGCTACACTATCTACGGTCCCCTCATCGTTGGAACCACCACGGTCATGTACGAGGGGTACCCGTTGTTTCCCGGACCGGATCGGATGTGGCAGATCATTGAGAAGTACGGGGTCAATATTCTCTACACAACGCCAACTACCATCAGGATGCTCATGAGGTTCGGCTCTCAGTATCCCAAAAAGCACGACCTGTCAACGCTGCGGCTCCTCGGTACGGTTGGTGAGCCGATCAACCCTAAGGCGTGGGTCTGGTATTATGAAAACATCGGAAACCAGAACTGCCCGGTCATGGACACTTGGTGGCAGACAGAGACTGGTATGTTCATGGTAGCGCCAACACCGTGTAACGTGTTAAAGCCCGGTTCTGCTTTCAAGGCCTTCCCCGGTGTTCATGTGGACGTGGTCGATGCCAATGGAGAACCCGTGGAACCCGGCAAGGGAGGTCATGTAGTCGTCAAAGAGCCGTGGCCTGCCATGCTCACCACCCTTTATAAGGACCCTGAGAAATACAAAGAGATCTATTGGTCAAAATTCCCGGGGATGTATCTGGCCGGCGACATTGCCACTAAAGACACGGACGGTTATTTCTGGTTCCAGGGCCGATCTGATGACGTCCTCAAGATCGCTGGTCACCGGATTGGCACAGCCGAGATAGAAAGTGCCCTAGCCAGTCACAAAGACGTCGCTGAGTCTGCCTGCATCGGCGTACCTGACAAGATTCGCGGAGAGGTGGCCAAGATCTTTGTCATCTTAAAGGAGGGCGTAGAAAAGGACGAAGACAGCCTGGTAAACGAACTGAAGGCCCATGTCCGAAAGGTCCTGGGACCCGTTGTGGTCATCCGCGGGATCGACTT
>DAOVEU010000309.1:0-3453 GCA_030668805.1 Desulfobacterales bacterium | reverse complement strand
GGAGCAACTTCACATTCAGCCAACCCTGGCCCAGACCGGGTTTTTGACTCTGTGACATTGCCCAACTTCCCTGGCCCAGACCGTGTTTTTCACTCTGTGGCATTCTCCATCTTCTGTCGCGCCAGGGCGGGCTGTCGCGCCAGGGCGGGCTGGTTTTGATAAACGCAGGCTAAAGCCTGCGGCTACAACAAATCCCAAAAGAAATCGCTCAATTTAGGTAGGAGCCTCTTTTTTAAGGGGGGAGTGTAGAGAAAATGCGGTTGTGTGTCAAGTTTCGGTGAATAGAATATATTGAATGGGTTAGAAAAAGCGGAACGAAGGCGAGCAGGAACAGGCTTCGCAGAGCATCGCAACCAGAACAAAAAAAGAAGGGGCCAAACTCAAATGAGTCAGACCCCTTTCTTACTTCTACATGTTAACAAGTGGGATGGAGAAACTCCGCCTCCCATAGGGGAGGCGGTTGGGTGTTGGTTGTAGGGTCGGGTTTTATACCCGACCGGGATTTCGGTGGCATGTAAAATGCCACCCTACCTGTAAGGGCTACCATCTCGTTCCCACGCTCTGCGTGGGAACGCATTCCATCAGACGCTCTGCGTCTTGAAAGAAATAATCTGTATTGGACGCAGAGCGTCCAGCGGTTTGGGCCTGCCCTGCCCGCCCTGCCCGCCCTGGCGCGACAGAAGTTGGACAATCCCGAGGGAAGAAAAACCCGGTCTGGGCCAGGGGCGCGACAGCCCGCCCTGGCGCGACAGAAGATGGAGAATGCCACAGAGTGAAAAACCCGGTCTGGGCCAGGGAAGTTGGACAATGCCCAGGGGAGAAAAACCCGGTCTGGGCCAGGGGCGCAACGTACCTGAATCAGTCTACTAAGGCTATAGGCCAGCCTGCCCTGGCGCGACGTGCTTGAATCAGCCTGCTAAGTTTACAGAGTGCTGCATGCTCAGGCCAGCCGATTGAGCCTATAAGCCAGGTCTGGGCCAGGGGTCTGGGCCAGGGTTACAACGCAGAGCATTGTAACCAGATTGTCAAGGGGAATGTAGGCAAGAATAAAAGCGAGGGGATAGAAAATCAGACAGAGACAAGCATTTGAAAAAAGGGCAAAAAAGAAAGAAGGGGCCAAACTCAAATGAGTAAGACCCCTTCCTTACTTCTACATGCTAAGTGGATATGAGTGTTAAACGCTTAAAACAAGTAAGACATGCTGACATTGTAAATGTAAGCATCTCCGCTATCATCATGACGATACGCTCCACATTCATTGTCCTCATATCGCAGGTAGGTAAACCCGAGACCTAGTGAAAAGTTATCGTCAACTTTATAGTCGGCTCCGACTGAAACATCAATCTGCCGAATATCCAGATCGGAATATTCGTCTACGGTGGAAAGGTCGTAGTCGTAAGAGCCTGCGATCGTTCCATGAAGCCCACTATAATTCCTCATCTGATCCATCTCAGCCTCAGACTCCGTATAAGTACCAGTAAGGGAGAGATTCAACCTTTCATTGAGCAAGTAGTTTATTGCCAGAACAATAGTACTGGTTTCGGATTCATACTCTACATCCTCACTGTACGAGCCAAACTGGCCCGAGGTGATACCGCCACCTCACCCATTATAGACTGGTACGCAGGTAAACGTCTCCGTCTCTGTCCAGTCATAGATATAGGAAAGATTGAAGCTTAATTTGGGTGTAGGGGCATACCACAGGCTTATCGATGGCATATGCGATTCCTGCTCCCAGTCCGAATAATCGGTCTCATCGTTTTCTTTGTCCGTATAACGATAATTAGCAGTCAGAGAAAGGTTGTGCAGAATAGACCAGGTAACGTCTGCTGTTATCTCATTTACCTCGGTAGGCTGGTTGCTCAGATTGGCAGTCCTTTCATTCTGCCTTTCCCAATATTGAACCGAGTCGACCCAAGGATTAGGAGTTGACGCTGGCGGTGGCTGTATAGGATCTTCATAGGCACCGTTCACATTGTTAAACGGATCATCAATATCTTGCCACTTATAGCCGATCTTCCACTTCACCTTTCGGTGGGGTCGAGAATTCAAAACCGCCTTGACGGTATTTGTCTCCGTTTCTGTTTCGCCCCCTTCGTCTACCGCATAGTCATCCCGATCGACCTCTTCCCACTCATAGCCCAATCTGAGAGACGTTTTCTTGAGCAGTTGGTAGCGAGCATCAAGGCCCAGTGTCATCACATCCCGGGACATGGCCGATTTTCTGGTAAAATCAGGGTCAAAACTGTTGTACCAGCCAGCCCCGTACCCAGCCGTCGTCAAGGGGGGATTGTGCCACGGGTTGCCAGCATTAGGACCAGCGGTTCCCAGCGGTTCGTTAACATCCACATAGACATCGTCATTATCTATGGTTAGATATCTGAATTTACCGGTAAGGTTCAGGCCGGGGAAGAAGTTATTAGTGACCCTGGCGGTTATGGTATCTGAATCTATCTCCAGGTCGTTGTCATTGTTCTCCACATTCGAATAGATATAGGACGCAAACAACGTGGTATCTGCCGGGAGAGTTGCCCGGGCCTTAACGATGTGGGAGTCTTTTTCCGTACTGGGCACCAGATCGTAGGGATACGGTGTCACACCGTCACCATACCATATGCGGTCATCAAACCAATCGCCTTTTCCAGCGGGATGCGTCGGGTCATCGTACACATTTTCAGGGGTTCCCCCGCGTTCATCAAACTCCCGGTGGAAATAGTTGTACGATACGGTCAGCCAGTCAAACTTCTTCGTGACCCCGACCTTGAAATCCTCGGTTTCTTCATCTACTTCCCTTCCCCGGCTTGTGACATGACAACCCGCACAGTGGCTTATGGCCAGAGCCTGCCGGTGGCCCTCTCTTATTTGTCTGCGGTAGTTAACGTTGAGCTGGGTTCCGGGAAGAAAAGGAAGATTAAGGACTGTATCGCTCTTTTCCTCAGAACGTTTAATGATATAATCCCTGCCAACATTTAAGTCTTCATGGCTTACCGTCGCGTTTCCTTTATGTGCTGCAAGATTCTCTAACGGATCATGGTCCAGCCAGTGCTCGAAACGGTTATAGCTGAAATCCTGCATCAAGATACGTCGGTAATCACCGCTGAACCCGTATTCGTGATCATTGTCCTCATGGTAGCGGCCTGTAAAATCAAGATACAAGTTCTTGTTTTGAGCGGTTCCGGAAAAATGAAAATCCGGTCCGGTGGAATCGTGATCAAGGACTTCGTACTCTCCTATCTTTCCTGGATAATCGTTATGATCGGTTACGTGATAGCCGACTCCAATCTCAACATCAAACTCGGTGTCTTCGTCGCCTTCTGCCCAAACAGGAAAAGTGAAAGCTCCCAGAAAAACAAGGACAGTCAGCAGAGCGAATATCTTTTTTCCCATCATAGTGACCTCCTTTTTATTATCTTCGTGTGCAAATCAATTACAAAAGAACTACCTGGTCAAAGC
>DAOVEU010000070.1:0-7592 GCA_030668805.1 Desulfobacterales bacterium | reverse complement strand
GGCTTGCACAAGAATAACTTGGCAGAATTGGCGCTCAGATTTGGGTCACATTTGGCCGATCCGATTGAGCAAAACCACAGGAATAGCAGGCTATTTCGCGGATTTTGCGAATGAGTATCGGTCAAAGATGGCCTGAAGCTGAGATGCCAAAATGGTAAGTTATTTTTGCGTGAGCCCTAAGTACAGGACAAAAAAATTAGACAGGATAGACAGGATGAACAAGATTATTTTTGTTTAACGTCTCGGAATTTCTACAACTTATTGAAATTCCAGCGACTTTGGTCGAATAGTTAAATAGTCGAATTGTCGAGGCGTAAGGCCCTTAAACCCCTGGCCCAGACCTGGATTAGTGGCCTGGTAGTTTATGATAAGGCGTCGCGCCAGGGCGGGCAGGGCGGGCCAGTTTATCCTGTCAAAAAAATGTCCTTTACTTAGAAAAAATGGGCAACGACCGAAAAGAGGGGAAATCCGCTGTGGGGCATACCATATATAGCTTCAAGCTGGATAAGAATACTATATGCAGGACATTTTTCACTTGACTTTTTTTTTCTTTCGGTGTAAAAAGCACGCCTACTTTATCTGTTTTATTAATCCGTAAACGTAAACAGGATACGCTTTTTGGAACGTTTTGCCCTCTGGCTCCAACACGCATCGAACCCGCTCCATCTTTATTGCCGTCTGGTTAATATAGGTCTGAGCAGGCCCTTTTCTATGGCTCTGAGCCGCAACTATGAGCGACTTGTGTACTCGTGGCTCAAGCCCGTGACGACTTGTATGCACGGCATAGGCCGCTTTTTGAGTTAGTCGTGGTAGTCCTCCGCCCTCTTTTCCCTTGACTCAAGCTCCATGGCGACTGAAGTTAGTTCGCTTCGCTCACAATTTCCAAACTTGCAACCACACCAATAAAGAGCTATAGTAACTGTTCATGGGTTCAGAGGTTCAGGGTTCAGTTCAAAGAATAGAGGTCAGAGATCAGAGGTCGGAGGTCTGGCTTCTGATTTCTGACTTCTGATCTCTGACTTCTGAACGGTGATCTCTGAACCTGTGAACGCCTACAGAAATTCCAAGACGTTTAATTATAACGTCTCGGAAATTCTACAACCTGTTGAAATTCCCACGACTTTAGTCGAGTAGTTAAACGGTCGAGTCGTCAAGTTGTAAGGTAGTTGAACCACTCAACCCCTGGCCCAGACCTGGATTACCGGCTTGATAGCTTATGATAAGGCGTCGCGCCCCTGGCCCAGACCGGGTTTGCTTTGCATCAGCATTTTCGATTCGCTGCCGCACCAGGGCGGGCAGGGCGGGCACTCAACTACTCGACCCCTGGCCCAGACCTGATTTGCAGGGATTACAGCTTGATTCAGGCATGTCGCGCCCCTGGCCCAGACCCTGGCCCGGACCGGGATTACAGGCTTAGTAGATGAATTTGAGTATGTCGCGCCAGGGCGGGCCGGGTTTGCTTTGCATCAGCATTTTCGATTCGCTGTCGCACCAGGGCGGGCAGGGCGGGCACTCAACCAATTGCGGAGCGAAGCGGAGCTAAGTTCCTAGCGCACTCCATGCCAACGACCAGGAAAAATCAGGGTTTCTTGTCTGCGGTTGAGACCGCTATCCGCCATTATCATATGCTTGATGAGGGAGACACCGTCCTGGTGGGTGTTTCAGGTGGACCGGACTCTGTGGCGCTCCTTCACAGTCTTGTGACCCTTGGGCATAGGTGGTCCCTCCGATTGGTCATAGCACATCTGAACCACCAATTACGCGGAGCGACTGCAGATCAGGAGGCAGCTTTTGTCGGCAGGCTATCCGCAAGTTTGGGTATTCCCTGTGAAATCGGTTCAAAAAACGTAGCAAAATATGGTGCCGAGCATCGACTATCCCTCCAGGAAGCAGCCAGGATTGTTCGGTATGCCTTATATGATGAGGTGGCAGCCAAATATTCTGCCAGCAAGATTGCCCTTGGGCATCATGCGGATGACAATGCTGAATCGATCCTCATGCATTTGCTGCGAGGGACAGGCCCCCTGGGACTTATCGGGATCCCCCCTGTTCGTCAAGGATACATCATCCGACCCCTCATAGGCTTAACCAGGAAAGAGATACTGGCTTTCCTCGAACTGGGTGACTTTGAGTACATGAGAGACCGCTCCAACCTGGATACAAAATACCTGCGGAACCGGATACGTCATGAACTGTTGCCCCACCTCAAGAAGCGCTACAACCCAAACACGGTTTGTGCCCTGAACCGACTTGCCTCCATTCTAAGAGATGAAGAGGATTTTTGGGACCTGGAGGTTAGGAAAACACTTCAGGATCTTGTATTGGACCAGACACCGGATCGCCTGTCCCTTTTGGCTCGCGGGCTCTCTGATCTGCACCCTGCGCTGTTGCGCCGTCTCGTACGCCACGCTGTCTCATCACTAAAAGGGGAGCTGAGACGACTGGACCATGTTCATGTCGAAGCAGTGGTACGGCTCATCGCCGCGCCCTCACCTTCGGGACGTCTTGACCTGCCGCAGGGGGTTAGTGTAGTTCGTGACCGGGAAGAGGTCAGCTTTCTATTGGGTCTCCCTGAGGAAATTGTGGGGTTTGAATATGACATACCCCGGATGCGGACTACCTTTATCCGTGAGATAGGGATCTTTCTGAAACTCTCGGTGTGCGATGCCAGTGAAGTCTCTCACCCCAAGGACCATCCTCTGACCACAGCGCTATTTGACCTAACCGCGGTCTGTTTTCCGCTCAAGGTTAGAAACTTCAAGCACGGAGACCGATTCAGGCCTTTGGGGATGGCCGGCTCACAGAAGGTAAAGACCTTCTTCATCAACCACAAGGTTCCCCGCTCAAAGAGGCTGCGCTGCCCCATTCTCCTTAGTGGCGGGAGAATTATCTGGGTAGGGGGATACCGCATAGATGATTCGGCCAAGGTCACGGAGAAAACGAAAAAGGTCTTGAAAGCCGAACTCTTGCCGACATGATTGATAAAGATTGAAATCCTGATTTTAATGTATTATATTTAATAAAAATTGAAAGATTTTGGTGTTTGTTGTGTTAGAACCCAATAAACTCAACGAACTGAAGAAACTACCTGTAGGCAGGGAGGTTATCCTTTCGTGAACCCTTTTTACAAGAATCTGGCCCTATGGCTGGTGATCAGTCTCATGATGATCTTACTCTTCAACGTGTTCAACGAGTCCAGGGTCCTGGACAGTGAGATCAGTTACACAGAATTCATGGCTCAAGTCGAAGAGGGCAACGTTGTTGGAGTCGTGATTCAGGGTCAAGAGATCTCTGGTACCCAGGTGGATGGCGCCCGTTTCAAAACCTTTGCCCCTCAGGATGCAGACTTGATTAAGGTCCTTAGAAGTCGTGGGGTGTCCATTAAAGCCAAGCCTGCTGCGGAATCCCCTTGGTATATGAATCTGCTGGTATCATGGTTTCCGATGATTCTGTTGATTGGCGTATGGATCTTCTTCATGCGTCAGATGCAGGCAGGGGGAGGCAAGGCCCTATCCTTCGGGAAAAGCAGAGCTCGGCTTCTGTCAGAACAGTCTACACAGATAACCTTTGATGATGTTGCAGGCATTGATGAAGCCAAGGAAGAGTTAGGTGAGATCATTGATTTCTTGAAAGACCCGAAGAAGTTTACCCGTTTGGGCGGAAGAATCCCAAAGGGTGTGCTTCTGATGGGCGCGCCTGGAACTGGCAAGACTCTGTTGGCACGGGCAATTGCCGGAGAAGCCAGTGTTCCCTTTTTCAGCATTAGCGGTTCGGATTTCGTGGAAATGTTTGTAGGCGTTGGGGCCTCCCGTGTCAGGGATCTGTTTGTTCAGGGAATAAAAAATGCGCCCTGCATAATCTTTATTGATGAACTTGACGCTGTGGGCCGACACAGGGGCGCTGGCCTTGGAGGAGGCCACGATGAAAGAGAGCAAACCCTGAACCAGCTCCTCGTGGAGATGGATGGATTTGAATCGAACGAGGGAGTCATTCTGATATCTGCCACAAATCGACCTGACATCTTAGATCCCGCCCTCATGCGACCCGGGCGTTTTGACCGCCAGGTCGTCGTGCCTGTACCCGATGTTAAGGGCCGGGAAGGAATCCTCAAGGTTCATAGCCGCAAGACGCCCATGGCCGAGGATGTGGATTTATCCGTCCTTGCAAGGGGCACACCCGGGTTCTCCGGGGCGGACCTTGAGAACATGGTCAATGAAGCCGCGCTTCTGGCAGCCCGCTTTGACAAAGAGCGTTTGGAAATGGTTGACTTTGAGGAGGCTAAGGACAAGGTGCTCATGGGAACGGCCCGCAAGAGCATGATCATCAGCGACCATGAGAAAAGGAATACCGCCTATCATGAAGCAGGCCATACCTTGGTAGCCAGGATGATCCCGGGGACCGATCCAATCCACAAAGTGACCATCATCGCCAGAGGGCGTGCATTGGGGCTTACCCAACAACTACCCATAGATGAAAAGCACACCTACCCGAAGCAATACCTCTTAGACGGCCTTGCCGTACTCATGGGTGGTCGGGCAGCCGAAGAGTTGGTCCTGGATGAGATGACCAGTGGGGCCGGGAATGACATTGAGCGAGCCACGGAAACCGCGCGCAAAATGGTATGCCAGTGGGGCATGAGCGAGAAATTGGGACCCCTTTCCTTTGGCCAGAAAGAAGAGCAGATATTTCTTGGAAGAGAGTTTGCTCAACATAAGGACTATAGCGAAGAGACGGCTGTGCTTATCGATCAGGAAATCAGGGGGTTCGTCACCCGGGCTTATGAAAAGGCCAAAAAGATCCTCCAGGAGAATACGGACGTCCTGCACGCACTGGCACAGGCCTTACTCGATAGAGAGACACTGGTGGAAACGGAAATAGATGCCATCATCGCGGGTGATGTCCCAAAGACCGCAGAGGCAAAGGAAGAAAGGACAGAATCTGGCGCACACACAGGGGATGAGACCACGGCACCCGGCAAACTCCGACCACTTCTTAGCTAGTTTCCATCCAGAAATGGCCCTTTTCCGCAATCTCGGCGTCAATCTGCTGGATCGCTTGTGCGACGTACCGGCAAACTCCGACCACTTCTTAGCTAAATCCTGTGAATATGGTAACCGTTCACGGGTTCAGAGGTTCAGGGTTCAGTTAAAAGAATAGAGGTCAGAGATCAGAGGTCGGAGGTCTGGCTTCTGATCTCTGACTTCTGAACTCTGATCTCTGACTTCTGAACGGTGAACTCTGAACCTGTGAACGCCTACATCCTATCAATATGAATCTGCAAACCGTGTTTGAGCTTCGATGCGGCTCCTATTTGCTGACCTTGGGGCCTCGGACTCTAATAATGGGCATTTTGAATGTAACGCCCGATTCATTCTCAGACGGAGGTCTCTATTTCGACAAGGAGGATGCGCTAGCCCACGGGGAAGCCCTGGCAGCAGCCGGGGCGGATATCATTGACATAGGAGGGGAATCATCGCGCCCCTTTTCAGAGCCGGTGCCTGCAGATGAAGAGATTCGACGGGTGGTCCCGGTCATTGAAGAACTCACCCGGCGCGTTTCCGTTCCCATATCGATTGATACCACCAGGGCCGAGGTGGCAAGACAGGCCCTTGAAGCGGGGGCAGTTATGGTTAATGACACAGGAGCGCTCAGGCTCGACCCGGCCATGGCAGATCTAGTTGCTCATGCAGATGTGCCGGTCGTGTTGATGCATATGAAAGGCACCCCAAAAACCATGCAGATTGATCCGCATTATGAAGACGTGGTTGGGGAAGTTAAGAGCTTTTTAGCTGACGTCATTGACACGGCTGAAGAGGCAGGCATTAGGCGCGACAAGATCATCGTGGATCCAGGACTCGGTTTTGGTAAGACAGTCACCCATAATTTACGCCTTATCAAAGATCTTCGAGCATTGCAGCCCCTTGGAGTTCCTATTATGATCGGCCCTTCTCGCAAGTCTTTTATATCAAAGCTTTTGGGTCCCGGGGACGAACGTCGCGAGGCGGGAACACAGGCCGCAGTCGCGGCCGCTGCCTTGAATGGAGCCCACATAGTACGAGTCCACGATGCGGAACGAACCAGAGAGACCCTGAAACTGGTGGATGCCATCAAGAACTCATGATCATAACCCATGACCCGTACTTTGCCTGTAAGCCCCTCTAAAGGTTCTCGCATAAATAATTTCAAATTTCTTGCATGAACAACTCTTCTAAACAGTCTGATCCGCTTGCGGCGGATGATATGCAATCCAAAATCCAGAATCCAAAATCCAAAATACCAAAAAAGTCTGCCCTTCTAGTTATTATTACGCTTGCCCTTTTACTTGGAGCGGGCTTACTGTTTTATGAAAAGCAGAATGAGATCACACTGGCCATCCCTGTTACGTTCGAGCATATCAGCGATGGCCTGATCGCTGTCCACAATATTCCTGTACTCGAGGCCCGTTTGAAGGGGCCTTCGAGGGGCCTTAAGGCTATCAAAGACCGGCAACTGTCTTACAAGATTGACCTGTCTACCGCCAAACCCGGGCCGCTATTCATCAAGATATCTCCTGAGGAGATCAAGGTTCCATGGCGGGTATCGGTTCTTCAGATTGATCCGGCCTCCTTCACAATAACTATTGAGAAGCGGATAGAGAAGACCGTCCCTATTGTGGCCGATTTGAACGAAGACCCAGCCGCGGCCTACATCATATCCCGTGTGGTGGCAACCCCGTCTATGGTCCGCCTTACCGGACCGATGAGTGTGCTGGATAAGATATCGGCCGTGCGCACCACACCTGTTGATGTGGGAGGATTGACCGAGACAATCAGGAAGAAGGTGGCCTTGAATCTGAACCATAATCCTCATATTCAGGCAATTGGCGATAGTCTGGTTGAAGTTGAAATTGTAGTTGAGGAAAAGATAGTCGAAAAATGGCTCGATATCGCAATTCAGGCCACAGGTAGCAATTACAGGTACGTGATCACGCCTGATCGCATTGAGATCTTGCTCAGAGGCCCCATGAACACATTAAAAAAGCTGGCTCAGGACAATGGGATACAGGTTTACGTTGACCTTGAGGGACTAAAACCGGGCACATATGTGCGCCGTGCTGTTATCAAGCCACCTCTGAACACCGCGCTGGTGGAGGCAAAGCCAGAGGTATTTACCGTAAAGGTGTTTGGGCTCGGCAAGAAATAACTTCCCATTTTCGCATCTCAGCTTCGGGCAATCTTTGGCCGATACTCATTCGCAAAATCCGCGAAATAGCCTGCTATTCCTGTGGTTTTGCTCAATCGGATCGACCAAATCTAACCCAAATCTGAGCGCCAATTCTGCGAAGTTATTTCTTGCCGAGCCCCTTGAGTCGGGTTAGAAGAATGCTGCTGGCTATTGATATAGGAAACACCCACACTGTGATCGGAGTCTATGATGGTGACCGCCTCATCCATCACTGGCGTCTACGAACAGAAAAGGATGCGACCGAGGACGAGTTCCACCTGCTGATAAGGAATCTGTTTTCGAGTGAGGGTGCGAAGGTGGGGTCTATCACCGGGACTATCATCTCATGCGTGGTACCTCCCATGGTAAACATCCTGAACAGTTTTTGC
>DAOVEU010000174.1:0-5156 GCA_030668805.1 Desulfobacterales bacterium | reverse complement strand
GCGTGTCAGCATTGTGGTGGTGAAGACACAGTTTACACTAGCCGGTTTTTGAGGTAAAAGAGCCAGGTGGATTTGGGTGAAGCGTTTTTTGAGGGCGCTCGTGCACAGAAAAAAGACTGGCTGGCGCATAGTATGCACCCTGTTGCTGCTGTGCCTTGGCATTAAGGTTTTCGCGATGCTGTTCGAGGGAAGATTTATCTATTTCCCGGAAAAGTATCCTGGAGGGATATGGGAGGTTCAAGGGGCCAGGGCGGGGGAGGGACATATTGTCCCGGCAATCGAAGACTCCAGCTTCGTCAGCCAGGATGGGGTGAACCTGCACGGCTGGTACTGTACACCGGGCCGGGTGAGGGATGACTCATTCTCATCACATCAAGCTGAGATGGTTCTCCTCTTTTTTCACGGCAACGCGGGCAACATCACCCACCGGTACGACATGATCCAGAGGCTTATGGCTCTGCCGGTCAACGTCTTCATCATCGATTACCGGGGATACGGCAAAAGCCAGGGTAGTCCCTCTGAAAAGGGCCTGTATCTCGACGCCCAAGCGGCCTGGCACTACCTCGTCTTCCAACGCCGGATACCCACCGGGCGCATCATCCTGTTCGGGGAATCCCTGGGCGGGGCTGTGGCCATCGATCTCGCGACCTGCGTCAGGCCACAAGGGCTCATCGTGCAGTCCAGTTTCACGTCCATCCCGGATATGGCCAAGACCATTTTCCCGTTTTTCCCTCGCTTTTTCGTGCGCACCAAAATGGATTCCGTACGCAAGATCCCCAACGTTAGCTGCCCAAAGCTGTTCATTCACAGTCCACCAGATGAGGTCGTCCCATACAGGTTTGGCCGCCGCCTCTTCGAGGCCGCAAGCGAGCCGAAGCAATTTTATGAAGTTCCGGGTGCATCGCACAACGAGACCTTTCTGGTCGGAGGCGAGGCATACCTGGAGGTGCTGCGACGCTTTGTCCGGTCCTGCGAGCAGGCCCATGCACGCCACCCCGACTGAGCATAGTGAGGGACTCATGATGAATTCAATGACTTTGCCAGATATCAGGAATCTCCTCTTGCTGACAAGCTACAGTATTGTATTCGCTTTTGTATTGCTGCTGGGAAGTGGATGTGGAGCGCTACGCCGAGCTGAAATCCGCAGTGTTGCCGGAATTTTTTCGGGTCCGTCCGGATCAAATGTGTTCGTGCAGGACGATGATCCTGAATTGATTCGTGACGCCTTACCATTCGCCCTCAAGACTTACGAAGCACTGCTGGCTTCCGACCCGAAGAATCGCGATCTCTGTCTGACCACGGCTGATGCATTTGTAAAGTATGCCAGTGCATTTGTCCACGCAGATGCAGAGAGGTTAGAAAAAGTCGATTTTCAACGCGCACAGTCTCTTCGACGCCGCGCGAAAAAGCTATATCTACGCGGACGAAATTATGCCCTGGCCGGGCTGACGCTTGATTATCCTGACTTTGAAAAAAAACTGCGCGAAGATCCTCAACAGGTCCTGCATGCCTTATCAGACAAAGATGTGCCGTTGCTCTTCTGGACTGCCGCGGGTTGGGCAGGGGCGATTTCCACGGATGTGAACAACATGTCTCTTGTAGCCGAACTTCCCGTGGTAGAGGCCATGATGTGCCGAGCCCTGGAACTCGACGAAGATTTCGAGGGCGGGGCCATTCATGAGTTTTTTATAGCCTATGAGGGAAGCCGCTCGGAAGCAATGGGGGGAAGCGCAGAACGTGCCCGGGAGCATTTCGCTCGCGTTGTACAGCTCACCCGGGGCGAGAAGGCTTCGCCTTACGTATCGCTTGCGTCATCTGTCGCAGTCCGCAAACAAGATTATCAAATGTTTAAAGATCTCTTGCAGAAAGCTCTTGCTATTGATCCGGACGCTGTGCCCAAATGGCGCCTTGTCAACATATTGGCACAGGAAAAGGCACAGTGGTTACTGGATCTCAGCGCAGACCTTTTTTTGGATTACGAGGAGGCTGAACCGTGAAAACAGTGATCCTTTGGGTATGTATTAATGTAGTTGCGCTGGGAGCTACTCCGGCGTTCTCACAAGTCATCAAGCTTGGCACGATCGCGCCTGAAGGCTCGCCCTGGCATCAAGCAATGTTGGAAGTAGCCCAAAAGTGGAAAGAGCTGAGTGGTGGCAAGGTCACGGTGAGAATCTATGCAGGGGGTGTGGCCGGGGATGAAAAGGACATGTTACGTAAGATCCGCATTGGGCAATTGCACGCCGCGGCCCTTACGAACTCAACGCTTATCGATATTGTTCCCGACATCGAGGCCATCTCATTGCCCATGTTGGTCCGGAGTGACGGGGAACTTGATTACGTCATAGAAAAGCTGGGTCCCGAATTCGAAGCCCGCCTGGCCAAGAAGGGATTTAAGGTCCTTAACTGGAGCACCACAGGTTGGGTCCACTTTTTTACAAAGGAACCGGTCATAACGCCCGACGACATGAAGAAGCAGAAACTCTTCTTCTGGGGCTCGGATACAACCTATGTGGAACTGATGAAAACCTGGGGGTTCAATCCTGTCCCCCTGGCGATCACGGACCTGCTACCATCACTTCAAACTGGCCTGGTGGACTCGTTTCCCGCACCGCCAGCCGCGGCCTTGTCTTTCCAATGGTTTGCATTGGCACCCCATATGATGGACCTTCGCTGGCAGCCGCTCCCGGGAACAACGGTCGTCTCAATGAAGCGATGGAACAGGATCCCACCGGATCTGCGGCCGTTACTTGAAGATGCTGCCCGCGAGGTGGGAACACGGTTGCAGAAGCGAATTCGCGAATTGGAACAGGAGGCGATTTTGGTCATGAAGAAGCACGGGCTTACTGTTCATGCAGTTCCCCCGGAGGTCGAAGAAGAATGGACTACTCTTGTTCGGGAAAAAGGATATCCGGTCTTTGTTGGGCCGCGCTTTTCTAAAGAGATGTTCGACACCGTTCGCAGGTTATTGGATGAATACCGATCCAGGGGCCTTTAGACCACGACGCCTGGCCTGGTGGGCAGGCCGGACCGAGGACGCCATACTGGCCATAGCACTGTTGCTCATGGCGTTGATCCCTGTTGTCGAATTGGTTGGGCGTACCTGGTTCAGTACCGGTATCCCGGGTGCAACAGAATATCTCCAGCATCTCACACTGTGGATCGGGTTTCTCGGCGCTATGCTCGCCACACGGGAAGGGAAACACCTCAGGATCGCCGTGGCTATGAGCTGGCTTCCGCCGGGTGTCAGCCGTGTCGTTGATTGTCTGGGGGGCTTCATATCGGCTGCTGTTTGTACTGGCTTGTTTGGCGCCAGCCTGCAATTAGTCGTAGCCGAAGCCCCCGGATTGCCTTCCTGGACGGCTAAGATAATACCTGACTTCGTCGAGCGCTGGCTCGATCCCTTTGGTCTCTTTGAGAGCGGTAGCTTGACAACTGTTGGAGGGTGGATCCCAATCTGGGTCGCCGAAGCCGTTATGCCCTTTGGCTTCGCGGTCATGGCCATTCGTTTCATTCTCCACGCATCAAAACGCGGTTCGGTTAGAGCCATGGTTGGACTCAGTCTTCCGGCAATGATTCTGCTGCCGATCCTTTTTTCTGACTCCGCTTCACAACTTGTTCTGCCAGGGCTCATATTGCTGATCGTGGCGGCACTCCTTGGAACGCCCCTCTTCATCTTGCTGGGTGGCGCGGCTCTTTTGCTTTTCTGGGGTGATGGTGTAACGGTCGCCGCGATACCTGCCGAGACGTATCGTATAGTGGCATCACCGATCTTTCCGACTATACCGCTATTGACGCTGGCCGGCTTCATTCTTTCTGAAGGGCATACCAGCGAACGCCTGATTCGCGTCTTTAGGGCCCTGTTTGGATGGATTCCGGGTGGATTGGCTGTAGCCGCAACGCTACTGTGTGCCTTCTTTACAACATTCACGGGGGCATCCGGCGTGACCATTCTTGCCCTGGGCGGGCTCCTCTTACCTGTGCTCTTGAAGAGCGGTTTCAGAGAGAATTTTTCCGTAGGACTGCTCACCTCAACAGGTAGTCTGGGTCTGCTGCTGCCCCCGAGCCTGGTTGTTATCCTGTATGGCGTTATCGCACGTGTACCGATTATTGACATGTTCAAAGCCGGACTTGTGCCAGGGATTTTGCTGATTGTTCCTATTTGTCTTGCTTGCATATGGCAAGGGTTTAAGACCGGTGCCGGCCGGGCCCCATTTCGACTTCGGGAAGCCGGTGCAGCGATTTGGATCGCAAAATGGGAAGTCATCATGCCGATTCTTGTGTTGGTGCTTATCTTCGGCGGATTCTGTACCCTGGTAGAAGCCTCTGCCGTCCTGGTGGTCTATGCGTTGATAGTGGAGGCTTTCATTTATCGCGATCTGGGCCTACAAGTACTCGTAACCATGCTCGTCAAATGTGCTGCCCTGGTAGGAGGCGTCCTCATTATTCTCGGCGTGGCTATGGGATTAACAAGCTATCTTGTTGACGCGCAGGTTCCGATGCATGCCGCCACCTGGGCGGCAAAGCACGTTCATACCAGGTGGTTATTCCTTTTGACATTAAATGGAGGGCTGATCATTGTCGGATGCTTGATGGATATCTATTCCGCCCTGGTCGTAGTAGTACCCCTGATATTACCTGTGGCCGAGTCATTCGGAGTCCATCCCGCCCATCTCGGCATTATTTTTCTGGCCAATCTGCAATTGGGCTACCTAACACCACCCGTGGGCATGAATCTGTTCTTCGCTTCCTTTCGTTTCGAGAGACCGCTTACGGGTGTTTCCCGCGATGCCTTACCCTTCCTCTTGATCATGGCCGTAGTCGTGCTGCTTATTACATACGTTCCCTGGCTGACCGTAGGTGTGCTGGAATTATTAAAATAAAGGAGGGGCATCCTTCATTCCTCGGTTTACACTTATCAAGGATGCGGGCGCCAAGAGATAAGTTCTTTTGTTCCTACTTTTTGGTGTCAGGTGTCAGGTGTCAGGTGTACTTTTGGGTGTCAGGTGTCAGGTGTCAGGTGCAAGAAACACTGAAACCTGAAACCTGAAACCTGAACACTGAACACTGAAACCTGAAACCTGAAACCTGAAACCTGAACACTGAACACTGAACACTGAACACTGAAACCCCAAACCTGTAGTGGTGAAAAAAAGTGT
>DAOVEU010000078.1:0-7245 GCA_030668805.1 Desulfobacterales bacterium | reverse complement strand
CCGATGCATAACAAGTTCGTGCTTGCGGAGAAGGATGGCCGGCGCTGGGTTATTTTCGGCAGCTTTAACTGGACAACTCGATCTTATTGGCTCAATCATGAGATTGGCGCTATTTCCACCAATGATCAACTCTTTGATGCGTTTGCCAAGCGCTGGGAGGCCTTGGCAGTTCGCAGAGATTAAAAGCAGCTGTTATGACTATTTCACCTTCAACCCTTATTATTCCGGTAGAGACGCAAGTCCGGGAGATAGACGCCAAACTTCTCTTGGGTTGTATTGCGGTTGAGAGCGGTTTTCCTGTCATTATAGGCTCACGGGCGTTTCTCCATTTCCGGGTAGACTCGATTCCAAGGGGCGTTTATCTTGCCAAGAGCATTCGTTCGTTAAGCATTCGTATGTTCGACATTATGCGCAAGCTTGGTCATGAAATCGTTGCGTGGGATGAGGAAGGCCTGCTGCGTGAACCAGACCCTGAATATTACCGGTGGCGACTGTCACCGATCACTATGCGGCAAGTCTCCCACCTGATTGCGTGGGGCCCGGATGACGCGAGCACCTTTCGCAAGTATCCCGGCTATCATGGAGCGGAAATCCATATTACCGGGAATCCCCGCGTCGACTTGATGCGGCCGGAACTTCGCGAGTTTTACCGGTCAGACGCAGATGCGATTCGTGAACGGTTCAGAGACTTCGTGCTGGTCAACACAAACTTTAGCAAGGTGAACCATTTTTATCCGGAACTCAGTGAACTTAAAAAGGCAATGGCAAAAGATGGCACCGATGCGGCGAATCGATTTGATATCGGTAAAGGTCGGCATAAACTCGCCCTTTTTAATCACTTTCAGGAGATGCTTCCATCACTGTGTGAGTCGCTGGGCAGCTCTAATGTGGTCGTCCGGCCTCACCCGGCTGAGAACCAAGGTCCATGGCATGCCATAGCTGCACGGTGTGACAATCTGCATGTGGCAAACGATGGGAGCGTAATTCCGTGGCTGATGGCAGCACAGGCATTAATTGCGAATGGCTGTACGACCCAAGTGGAGGCTGCGGTGCTCGGCACGCCGACTGTGAACTACCAGCCAGTGAAATCAGAGATGTTCGACTTTGAATTGCCTGGTTTGGTGAGCCGGTGTGTCTTTTCACTCGATGAACTCTGCACGACGGTTCGTGCCATCGTGAAAGAAAAACTCGGGCCGCTTGATTATGCTGAGCGTCGAAAGATATTGGATCAGCACATCGCGGGGCTTGACGGCCCTTTGGCAGCGGAACGGATTATCCAGGTCCTGGAGGCCGGAGGCTACAACAAGAGACAACCCCCGGCTACATCATCGAACGCCTATGTCCATGGCTGGATCCAAAACCACTTGCGGACAATGTCGAAACGTATCAATATGCATCGACCCGGGCATCGAAATAATCTAGCCTACCATGCCCATCGCTTTCCAGATATTTCTGTGTCGGAAATCATGAGAAAGATAGCATGCATGGGAAGATTGCTTAATCGCTTTGAAACCATCAAGGTCACACAGGTATCTAAGCATATATTCAGGATCAGCGGATAGGAGAAAATGAGGAGACAGGAGGCATTTTTCTGTTTATCAGTTTTAAATCAAATACAATAAAATGATTATACTGCAAAAAACCCGAAAGGAGATATTTTCGTGTACAGCGTAAAAATCTACGGCGCCGGTTCTATCGGCAACCATTTGGCACATGCCTGCCGTACCAAGGGGTGGGATGTTCTTATATGCGACATCGACCCTGATGCACTGAAACGAACACGCGAGGACATATATCCGTCCCGCTATGGACGCTGGGATCCGGACATACGCCTTTCAGGGGCAGATACTGGCTCAGGTGAAGGTTTTGACATGGTCATAATAGGCACCCCTCCGGACACCCACATTAGTATGGCAACCAGGGTGTTGGAAAACAACCCACCGAAAGTATTGCTTATTGAGAAGCCTTTGTGCACGCCCTCTCTCGAGGAGGTCCAGAGGATTGTCGACCTTAAAAAGGCCACCGGGACATTCGTTGCGGTCGGTTATAACCATACCCTGACCGAGAATTCCAGGCGCGCGGCCCGGATTCTTGCAAAGAACACGATTGGCGATCCGATCACTATCAGCGCCTGTTTCAGGGAACATTGGGGCGGTATTTTCACCGCCCATCCATGGCTGAGCGGCCCCAAGGACACCTACCTCGGTTTTTCTGAACGTGGAGGTGGAGCTAGTGGGGAGCATTCTCATGCCATAAACATCTGGCAGCGGTTTGCCCATCTTGTTGATGCCGGAAGGATCGTTGAGGTATCCTCCACAATGGATATGGTGACAGATGGCATTGTTAAATATGACCGGATTTGTCTGCTGAATGTCAAGACCCAGACTGGTCTCGTGGGAGACATCGCCCAGGATGTGGTTACTGAGCCCCCGCAAAAAAAGGTGCGAATTCAAGGCTCCAACGGCTTTCTTGAATGGTTTGTCAATCTTGATGGCGGACATGATGCCGTACGTTACCGGGATGGAAAAGGAGAGGTTATAGAGGAAATGATTCAAAAAACGCGTCCCGACGACTTCAAAGGAGAGATAGACTTTATTGAAGTTATCCTGAACGGGGGGGATCCAGCGGACGCTCCCATATCGCTTGAGAGAGGGCTTGAGACCATGTTGGTTGTAGCTGCCGCCCATGTCTCCCATCGACACAAGAGAACCGTGAAGATCAACTACGACGGGGGATACGGGCCAGAGGCCTTTGAGATATCCTAATAAGCGCCTGTCTGGAAACGAGGTAAATTTTATGCACAACTTTAATTTTAACGATCTGTTTATTCTCGATCTTGCCAACAACCACCAAGGCGACATGAAGCATGCCCTCAACATCATTAATGCATTGGGTGATGTAACCAGAAAGGCCGGTGTCCGTAGCGCTCTCAAGTTCCAATTCAGGCAATTGGATACCTTTATTCATCCGGATTACAAACAGAGAAAGGATGTAAAACATATCCCGAGATTCATGGAAACGGCCTTGACCGCACAGCAATACGAGACACTCACTAAAGCCGTCATTAAGAATGGGATGCATACCATATGCACCCCGTTCGACGAAGAATCCGTGGACGTTATCCTTGATCTTGGCATTGAAATTATCAAGGTGGCCAGTTGTTCCGCAAGTGACAGGCCCCTTATTGAACGGATTACCCAGGTGAACAAACCCGTCATTGTCTCAACGGCAGGGTTGAGCATGGACAAGATAGACAGGCTGGTGAGTTTTCTCGAATCAAGAAACATGCACTTCGCCTTGATGCATTGTGTGGCCATCTATCCCACACCGAACGACAAGCTGAGATTGAATCAGATCGACGTGCTGAAAGAGCGGTTCCCGGACGTGCCCATTGGGTTCTCCACTCACGAGGAACCTGATAATTACGTCCCCGTTCAAATTGCTTATGGAAAGGGTGCGAGGCTGTTCGAAAGGCACGTAGGAATGGAGACAGAAGGACATAAGTTAAACAGCTATTCCTCCAGACCTGAGCAGATCGCCCGATGGATTGAGGCACACAAACAGGCCGTGGCGGCCTGTGGCGGAGAGCATCGCAGCCCTGCCTTTCCTGAAGAGATTGCCTCTTTACGCTCACTCATGCGGGGGGTATTCGCAAGGGAGGAGATCAAGAAAGGTAATAAACTTAAAAGGGACAAGGTCTATTTTGCAATGCCGCTCAGTGACGGCCAGTTTACAAGTGGCGACTGGTTTGATGGGGTTGAGGCTGACAAGGATTATTCTCCGCACGAGCCTGTAAATATGGCTGTTGCCAACACTGCATTGCCCCCGGAAGAGATAATTTACCGCATCATGCTTCAGGTAAAAGGGATGCTCCACAAGGCAAGTATACATATCGGAAAAGACAGCTCCATTGAGTTGTCCCACCACTATGGTCTTGAGCGGTTCAGGGAATTCGGAGCGGTCATCATGAACTGTATCAACCGCAAGTATTGCAAAAAACTAATCATCCAGCTCCCCAGACAGAAACATCCCTACCATTTTCATAAGAAAAAGGAAGAAACATTCCAGTTGTTATACGGGGATTTGGAGGTAGAGCTGGACGGAAAAAGGATCAAACCGCAGATAGGGGATACTATTCTGGTGAGACCTGGTGAATGGCATAAATTCCATACCCTTGATGGTGCAATTTTTGAGGAAGTGAGCACCACCCACTTTGATAATGACTCTTTCTATGAGGATGATAGGATAGCAAGACTCCCCAGGGAGGCGAGGAAAACAGTCATCTCCAACTGGAATGTAATTGAAAAGCAGGCATCCTAATGTGAGTTTTTAGCTACGTTTCATAACGAGGGTTATGTGGGAATACAAGTAATTGTCTTTGACTTTGACGGAACGCTTATTGACTCAAACCAGTTAAAATACGATGCCTATTTTAAACTGTTCCCCGCAGATGACCGCCATGCCCCAATCATTCGTGTGGTCCTTTCTGAAATATTTGAACAAAGCCGTTACGTCATCCTGAAAGAGATTCTCCTGAGACTTGGTTACAGGAAAGATGCGCTTTTAAGGGAAAAAGTCAAAGAGCTGGCCGGGTTTTACAACGAAATTGTTGTGGCAGGGGCAAAAACCTGCCCGGAGAAGGCAGGAGCGGAAGAGGCGCTCAGAAAATTTTCGCCGGCATATGGACTATACGTGAGTTCCACCACCCCTGATGCCAATCTGAAAGAGATCATTAGATTCAAAAGGTGGGATAATTATTTTCGCGGGGTGTTTGGGTGGCCGAATGAAAAGCATGAGACACTCCGGCGTATCATTGCATTAGAAGGGTTGAAAAGCGCTCAGGTGCTTGTCGTGGGAGATGGGGAATCCGATAGAGAATCAGCGATGAAAAACGGATGCCCTTTTCTCTTTGTTAACGAACAGTTTCGATTCGAGGATCTCGGGAATGCCATGGATGGTCTGTGAGGCCGGGTTTCTTTGGCAGTCACAGTATATCAAATTGGACAAAAGGATAATCAGTGCTTGAAAACAAGACCATACTGGTGGTAGTACCCGCACGCGGTGGGAGCAAGGGCATGAAACTGAAAAACATCCGCAAACTGAACGGTGTTCCCCTCGTTGCCCTTGTCGGACGTGTGGTAAAACAGATTCTGTATGTGGACAGGGCGGTCGTTTCGACGGATCATGAAAAAATAGCTCAAATAGCAAAGGAAAGCGGCCTGGACGTGCCCTTTATGCGGCCAAAGGCTTTGTCCGGGGATTTTGTGGGTGACTGGGAGGTGCTCAATCATGCCTTGCTGGAATGCGAACAAATCGATGGAAGACAGTATGATGTCATAGTAATGCTGCAGCCGACTTCTCCCTTGCGTCAACCAGACCATGTGACGGCATCCATAGAGAAACTCATCAAAGGGGGTTTTGATGCCGTATGGACCGTCAGCAAGACAGACGCCAAGGCGCATCCCCTGAAACAGCTTGTAATTCGAAAGGACAACCTGGATTATTATGACCCAGCCGGGGCGAACATAATTGCCAGACAGCAGCTTACGCCGGTGTACCACAAAAACGGCGTGGCATACGCCATTACCCGGGATTGTATCATCAATAAAAAAAGCATCAAAGGTGATAAGACATCATTTATTTTAATCAATGAAATCATGGCAAACATTGATACTGAGTTTGATTTAAGACTGGCTGAATTTGTTATTAAGCTGGGTGGCAATTCGAGTCAGCAACCATCCAAGGTTTAAGGGCGCATTTGATCAAACCGTCTTGGACCTCCCATTTTTGGACCCCCGGCCACCCCTGGTTGCCAGGTTGATGGTATGACCGGAGGATAATCAAGAATATGACGGAAAAAAGAGCACCGCTGATCATTCCCATGGAAAGCCAGGTGAGGGAACTGGATCCAAAACTTCTGCTTGCCTGTGTTGCCGCCGAACGCGGGTTTACTGTATTCCTGGGTTCGAAAACAGAAGTGGGGCTCCGCATTGCCTCTTTTCCCAGATCCATATATTTAGGCAAGAGTATGACGGCGCGAAGTATCAAGATGTTCGGCATCTTAAAAAGCCTCGGCCACGATATTATCGTATGGGATGAGGAAGCCCTCGTCCACCATTCCAAGGAACAGTATTACGGGCGCCGGCTTGATCCCAAGACGCTAGAGCAGGTGAGTGCGTTGCTTGCCTGGGGTCAAGAAAACTATGAGCTGTTCAAGGAATATCCAACGTATTCAGATACGCCGATCTACATCACCGGAAACCCACGTGGAGATATGATGCGCCCTGAAGTTCTTCCCTTTTACGAACCTGAGGCAGAATCGATTCGCAAACGGTTCGGTGAGTTCATTTTGATCAACACAAACTTCAGTATGGTGAACGGCTTTCTCCCTAGCCTGAATCTGTGCAACCCGGGAGCCAAGCCCGATACCCCGACCCAGGCCGGTACAGCCGCGAGGGGATTGACCCCGGAATTTGCGGAGGGTTGGGCAAACCACAAGCAGGCCATATTCGAGCATTTTAAACGGCTTATCCCATTACTGAGTAAAGCCTTCTCAGACCATACCATTGTAATTCGGCCCCATCCGGTGGAAAATCATAATGTGTGGTATCAGCTTGCCGAGCCGCACAACAACGTCAAGGTCATCTACCAAGGTAATGTTCTCGCCTGGCTGAAAGCGGCCAAGGCGGTCATTCACAACGGGTGTACAACAGGAATTGAGGCCTTCATTGTCAAGTTGCCCGCAATTGCTTATCGGCCGGTAACCGCCAAAATTTACGATTTAGACCTGCCCAATTCGCTGAGTTATGAATGCTTCGATTTTGAAGAGCTTTGTCAAACCCTCGAAAGGATACTGAGCCGCAAACTCGGCCCTCCCGATACGATTGAACGACGGCAGCTTATCGATTACTATATATCGGCACTGGACGGTCCTTTAGCCTGCGATCGAATCATCGACGTGATTGAACAGCGTGAAGCAAGTCTGTCCGGGCTGCCATGGCCTGGGTTGAGGTCATATCTGAAAGGCTGGATCAAGGCGAATATTCGCAGTTATAAAAAACGCTATATCAAATCAAAGCTCTCCGGACACCGCAACAATCCTGATTACTTGAGCCAGCGCTTTCCTGGCGTATCCGTTGATGAAGTCAGGTCTCGAATCAATCGCTTCTTTCGGAACCTGGACAGATTTGAGGATGTGAAGGCTAATCAGTTTTCCAAGAATATTTTTCAAATCCATATATGATT
>DAOVEU010000117.1:0-6234 GCA_030668805.1 Desulfobacterales bacterium | reverse complement strand
TGATGGAGATATCCGGGAGGCAGAGATCGCAAAACGTTCCAGAAACAAGGCCCTTGATCTGGCGGCTCTCGGGGCCGTGCAGGATGCTGCCCCTTTCCCAAAGCCGCCAAGGCGTTTGTTTCAGGGAGAGATTCCTCTGGAGCTTACGATAGTCTTCGAGCTCACCTGAGGATGAAAGGAGGTGGTAAGGATGCGTTAGTAAGCCAAGAGCACAAGAAACGATGAAGCCCAAACAGGATTGAGTACGAGAAGATTGGAGGAAGGCAGCAGGCACCGGCTAGGGCCCTGAAGCCGCCTTCCCCGTGAAGTCCCCTCGGGGTGAGGGATGCTTCGGACATTTCAATACTACCGAATTATCCCACCGTCAAGCAATCCCGCTGTTACGCACCCCGGGGGTAATCTCTGAAAGAGCAAATTTGAGAGGAACAAGGTGAACAAGCTTTGGCCGGCAAGGCAACCTCCTCTAACGGAGGTTGCTTTGCTAAGGCGCCCTCTCAGGCACCATTGAGATTCCATTTATTTATCTAATTCAAGGAAGGAGGAAAACAATAAAATGAAGATCATGAGATTTGGCTTTGTCATCATGATGAGTCTCTTCTTTTTCTTTTCCATCCCAGCACATGGTCTTGCACAAGAGGTGGATTTAGAGAAAGAGGGAAAGCGCTATCGACTTGACAAGGTAATCGTCAGGGATCATCCCTTGCAGGATGAGTCCATGGTTGTAACACCGGATGTCACGGTAATTAATGTGGATAAGTTCCAAAAGGCCGGTACCGTTCAAACCATCAGGGACGTGCTGAGTGAGGCTCTGGGTATAAATGTGCAGAGCACGTCGATTACCCCAAGCCCCTCTGAAAGCATTTACATTAGAGGGCTTGACCAATCACGAATCCAGATATTCTTAGACGGCAGGCCGATGAGGCTCTTTGGCGCTTACGGTTACTATAAAGTAGACTGGACCACCATGCCTCTGGATAATGTCGAAACCATTGAGGTCATTCGCGGGAGCCATTCGCTCCTCTATCCTTTTTCCATGGGTGGCGCCATCAATATCATCACAAAAAAAGGAATTAAAACCGACGAGATCAAACCCAAGATATCTGTGACAACCGAATTTGGTTCATACGGGGCGGAGAGTTATTCCGCAAGTCTTTTGGGCGGATTGTTCAATAAAATCGGCTATTCTTTTTCCAGTGCCGTCAGATCAGGTGACGGATATCTGAGAAACAACTACTACGACACAGATAATTTCAATGCCCGAGTATCCCTTTATTTACCCTCAGGGGGGACGCTTACCGGTGGATGGGACCATATATTGACTGAAACGGGATATCCGGTAATAAATGATCCTTCAAGAGCTGATTATGACTCAAGTTATCCGGATATTCTGGCAGACGAAGTCGATTGGTTTACCCATGGCATTGAAGGCCGCACTTACCCCGGGGGAGATTCTTACTGGCAGAAGAGAACCAATGAATATTCCATCCTGCTTGATCAGCCCCTTGGCCCGGGTGATGTGCGGGCCCAGGTTTTTCAACATAAATCTTCCAGGGAAAGATACGGCGTCAAGTCAGATGGAACTCAAAAAATAAGCGGGATTGATATCAAAGAAAAAAACTTTGGCGCTATGCTGGATTATTTGGGTTTTGAGCTGATCAAAAGCCATTCTTTTTCTATAGGAGGTGGCTACCGGACCCAGGGGAGGCCAAACAATGAAGATTATTATGAAATTATTGACGCCTATTTCCAGGATGTTTGGTCCATAACCGCTCCTTTGACATTGACCTGGGGTGTTCGCTGGTATGAATTCCAGAGCGATGCATACAAACCCTACAAGAGCGGAGCTGAGAGAGAACGCTATCGAAGGATAGAAAACGAGTGGTGTCCAAAAGCTCGGCTGGACTATGAGTTCGATCCTGGTTTGTCGCTATATGCTGCTGTCAGTCGTGAAATGCGCACGCCTTGAATCTGAGATCTCTGGAGATGGGCGCAGGCTGCGTTCGAAGAAGAATATATGAAGGAAAATTCGGAATTTGAAACAGAAACCTCCTGGACATATGAGCTGGGGTTAATGAAAGAGCTGTGGTTTGATACAAAATTCATAGCAGCTATTTATTACACTGATATTACTGACTATCAGCAACACAATTATGTCAGTGGTATACCAAAAACCGCTAAGGTCTATAACATAGATGTCGAACTTTATGGCATTGAACTGGGATTGACAAGAAGCTTCACGCATGATCTGAGCGGCTATCTCAGCTATACATGGCAAAACTGGTCCGCAGAAGATACTCCTTTTGATGTTGAGGAAACCCACTATTTTATGCAAAATTTACCCAGAAACAAGGTCACTCTGGGGCTTAATTACAAGCTCTGGGAAGGAGGCGTTGTTAACCTCAACTCTCAATATCAAGATGATCGTGAAAGCAAAAAAGATGGGAAGCTAGAAGACTTTATAACGGTTAATATTGGCGCTCAACATACCTTTAAGTTCACAAATTTTGACTTTATGCTGAAGGGCTATGTCAATAATGTCACTGACGAAGAGTATGAATTGCGTGCCGGTTATCCTATGCCAGGTATTACTGCTGGTATTCTTGGTAAAGTGAGTTTTTAAACCCAGGCCGCTCAAGCAATGTAAAATGCGGCTATTGTTGTGTTCTTAACCTTGCACAGCCCACAGGCTGGACATTCTTGTCACGCCTGTGGGGCTATCGCGGCAATGATCTTGCACATCACTACTTTCAAGGAGTGTGGATATGATAACACGCAACAAACTCACAGGATCGAAACAGGCGTGGGCACTACTGATGTTGTGTCTCTCCTTTTTCTGTTATGCGAATACCCATGCTCATCAGGAAAAGACGGGCCGAGGCAAGTTCTACGTCATCGGCACGGGTCCGGCCGGGCCAGAGCATGCAACTTACAGGGCGATCGAATGTATGAAGGAGGCAGACGTTATATTCTGCTCCGATGACATGTTGGAACGGTTTTCCACGTATCTGAAAGGAAAAACACTCCTTGGTAATCCCTGGAGTGGTAACTTCAAATATAAATGGAAGGATCTCGAGAAACTGGAGACCAAGGAGAAAAAAGCTTACCAGGAAGAAAGGATCAGGTTTTGGGATGAGACTGTTGTCAAGATCAGAAGCGAAATGGCCAGGGGAAAAAACGTGGCCATCCTCGACAGTGGAGACCCCTGCGTTTTTGGCCCTTCACACAGGATTATAGAAGGTTTTGAGGAAGACGAGGTGGAGATCATCCCGGGTATGGGCTGTTTTCAAGCGGCTATGGCGGCCTTGAAAAAATCTTCTATCCCAGCCTATGACACTCGCTTTGTCATGCTGACTGCGCCGTTCTTTCTGCTTGGAAGACCCGAAAATGAGGATATTCTGAGAGATCTTTCAAAGTATCCGATCACGATGGCCTTCTATATGGCGCTGAAACATGCAGACAGCCTGATTACCAGGTTGAAGAAGTACCATCCTGTCGATCTCCCAGTTGCCGTCGTCTATAACGCGGGTTACCCGGAAAAAGAGAAGGTGGTCAAGGGAACCCTGGATACTATTATGCGCGACATAGAATCTGAAAAAGAGAATTGGCTGGGAATGATTATCGTGGGCCGATGCCTTGAGGGCCAGCCGCAACGGGGTATGATCAAACACGTGGCTCGTTGAATAGAGAGCCGACAGAAGCTGTTTGCAGCCCTTAGGGAAGTCCTCCCGCCGGATATGCCGTGTGCCGTGGTTTACTGGGCCGGGTACCCTGATCGAGAGCGCATCTTGCGCGGTACTGTGGCTGATATGGGAGAAAAGCTCGCAAAAGACAAAGAAAGATTTATGGGCGTGTTGTTTATCGGGCACTTTTTGCAAGGCAAGCCCTACGAGTCGGCCATGAAACGGACACAGAAACATCTGGAATAAAGGCTTGAAACATTCTCAAGCTGTCCGCAGTGAAATCCCCCCAAGCTGACAAGAGAAGCTTTGGGGGATTTGCAGTTGGTGAATATGCTTAAGGAGATATCTCATGATTAAGAATATGTTATTATTGTTATTGCTGTTGCCGTTTTGTTTCTCAGCGTCTCTTGCCCAGGCACACTCCTTGTGGCTCAACATTGATGATGATCAACCGGAGGTGGGGCAAAAGGTTCGGATTGAGATCGGCTGGGGACACAAATTCCCAAAAGATGAGGTGATCAAGGAGGGGTATCTGAACGAGGTCTATGCCCTGGATTCAAAAGGCACCAGAAATCCCCTGAAGCAGGTATCCCCAACTGAATTTGAATTCGTCCCCGCAGCACAAGGTTGCTATGCGATACTGGCAAATATCCATCCCGGCTTTCTGAGCAAGACGATTGAGGGGTATAAGCTTCAGCCCAAAATGGGCCTTGAGAACGTGGTTTCCTGCTTCCGTTACGACATAAGGGCCAAGGCTCTCATAAATGTGGGCGACAGGGGAAAGATGCCTGATCAGCCTGTTGGCGATCCTTTGGAAATCATTCCGCTGAAAGATGGAAGACATCTGAAGCAGGGTGAGATATTGCCGGTGAAGGTTATTTATGATGGTAAAGCCCTTGCGTCCGTTGATGTCCGTGCTACTTACACAGGTTTTTCAGACCAGCCGGATACTTTTGCCATTACCACGAAGACGGGCAAGGATGGAACGGCCTGCATCAAGCTGTTGGAAAAGGGAAACTGGTTGGTGAATGTCGTGTACGAAGTGCCTTACCCTGACAAAGAGGAGTGTGACAATTACCGCTACAACTATTCTTTCACGTTCGCGGTACAGTGATTACGAGTTACGCGTTACATGTTTCGTGTTTTGATCCGCAACTCGCAACTCGCAACCCGCAACAAACCCACTTAGCAAGTGCCCCTGTCGTTTTCAGAACTCATAGCCAGTCTGAGAAAATCGTAGTTTATGGCCTTGCGGAGTTAAGAGGTCTGTGATGATCCGAAAAAGATTTCTCGTCGTTTATCTCTTTGTATTGTTGTGCTTTTTTTCAGGTTTTGCGCAGGCGCACACATACAAAATCACAGTCATTGTGGATACGGATATGGCGCTGGACGACATGCGGGCATTGGCCATGCTCCTTAACTCAGACATGCTCGATATCCCGTTGATCGTCACTTCGGACGGGTCAACATCTCCTCAGGCCGGCTGCCGGAATTTAGGAACGCTTTTACAGTATTTCAAAAGACAAGATACAAATATAGCGCAAGGAAGGGACCTGGGAAAACCGCCTCCTCCATGGCGGTCATTGTCCGAGAATGTGAAATGGCCTGAACCGCCCGGAGTGCCCGGCAAGGTATCCGCGGACCAAGCAGCTCCTGCTGAGATCGTAAACACCCTGGAATCCATGGACGAGGATGTCCTTTATCTCTGCCTTGGGCCTTTAACAAATTTGGCCGAGGCGTTTCGGCTGAATCCGGAAATCAAGGAGAGGATTTCTCGTCTCATCTACTACGGGGCACATCCAGACGATCCTCTACCAGGTTGGAACACCAAGCGAGATCCGGAGTCTGCCCGTTTTGTTTTTGACTCCGGCTTGAAGATCTATTTTATGGGCCTTCCCAAGGAAAAACTACTTCACTTTGACCAGAACCTTTACAAGAAAATAGAAAGGATGGATACAGCAGCAGCTAGTTTCGTGGTGGGCATCCACAGGTCTTCTGCCGCGAGAAATCTTCTATCTGAAGAGCACTTTTTCGTGTGGGATGAGATGACAGTGATCTATCTGAATCGGCCGTCACTGTTCCGGTTCGTGCCCACAGCCCATGGTTCTGGTGTGATGTCCCTTGCGGCATTTGATAATGAGGGAGTGCATGACACCTACTTGAAACTCCTGGGCCATGCTGCGGATTTCCATCTAAGCCCCCGCCATTCAGTGGTCTTAAAAGTCTTTCCAAATGATCCCTCGAATTTCAGAGAAGATGTCAGCCCACATGTTAAAACAATCATCGAAAAATATGGTCTTGAAGAATGGAAGGCCTGTCTTTTGACCAATGAGTTTCACCGGCACTTAGGCATATATTCACTCATCGGAGCCAAGATGGGGATCAGGGCGAGGGAGATTTTGGAGGCGACTTTTGATACTGTGAGAGTCGTTTCCTTTTCAGGGAGCCATCCTCCGTTGTGTTGCATGAACGACGGATTACAGGTGTCCACCGGAGCGAGCTTGGGTCGCGGGTCAATTCAGATATCGGATCAAGAACCGCAGCCAGCAGCCAC
>DAOVEU010000318.1:0-3387 GCA_030668805.1 Desulfobacterales bacterium | reverse complement strand
GCAGTCTGTTGCTTTGATGTAGTTGAATCCACTAATACAGAAGCGAATCGTCTGGCTCGAGAAGGGGCTCCGGAAGGGACGGTGATAGTGGCTAATGCCCAAACCAGGGGGCGGGGCCGCCTGGGGCGCTCCTGGGTCTCGCCTCCAGGAAACGGGCTATACCTTTCCATCATATTGAGGCCTGGGTGCCCTCCGGACTGGTTTCCAAGGCTCACATTAACCGCAGGCGTGGCCGTGGCTTCGGCAATTCAGGAAACAGGGATGAGACCTCAGCTCAAATGGCCAAACGACATTCTGATTGCCGGTCGGAAGGTTGGGGGTATCTTGATAGAGACTGTCTTCGACAATAGACAAATCGGCTCTGCTATTCTTGGCATCGGCATAAATGTGAATACGGAACAGGACGAGTTTCCAATTTCTGTCCGAAACCTGGTCACCTCCCTTCGACTCAGCCTTGACAAACCGGTGTCGCGGATTCATCTTCTTCAAACCTTGCTGCACCAGCTCGAGGAATGGTACGAGTTTTTCTGCACAGGGGACTTTGAGACCATCCTTGAGGCATGGTGTCAATTTGACAACACCCTGGGAAGAATGGTTAAGGTGTTCCTCTCGGAAAGAAGGCTTGTCGGTGTGGCCGAAGCTTTGGAGTCAGACGGCACACTCCTGGTTCGAGACAAAAGGGGTTGCCTGCACAGGGTCGTAGCGGGGGATGTCGTGCATTGTCGCCTGGAGTCGTGAATCGTCATTTGTCATTAGTGATTGGTCATTGGGCACTGGGCATTCGTGAATCGCGTAAGCGGACAATGAATGAGAGGGACTAGTCATGACCTCGGCCAGCTCAACACCTGTGTGGGAGCGGCATTCCCTGGCCCAGACCTGGATGATTAATCGGATAAGCCCGTTGGACCCTGTCGCGCCAGGGCGGGCTTGCCGCGACTCTCGCGGCTGGAAAGCCGCTCCCACAGATTGGCCCAAATGATGACCAAGCCCGAATGACAAATGACGATTGAGGCACATAGGCGACGCGAACACCTTGACGCTTCTATGTTTGTTGTGCTACGGGAGTTGATCGTAATAGTTCACCGCAAAGTGCGCAGAGAACGCAGAGAGAGAATACATACAGGGAGGTCCTTTCGTAATAGTTCAGCCCGTATTGTCAGCTAAAAGATTTCTCCCTGGCCCAGACCGGGTTTTTCTTCCGGAGATATTTTCGAGCCTCTGTCGCGCCCCTGGCCCAGACCGGGTTTTTCTCCCCTGGGCATGATCCAACTTCTGTCGCGCCAGGGCGGGCAGGGCGGGCCCTTTGGTCGAAATGGCAGAAAAAGCAATGGGTGCTGAACTATTACAGTTGATCGAGAATCGGGCAACAAAGAACAGACAACTAATGACAAATTCCGATGCATGAGAAAGGAGTAGTAAAGTGGATACTGTTGTCTTACTCAAGCAGGTGCCTGATACGGAAACTTTGATCCAGATTGCCGATGACAAAGCCTCTATCAGGACAGAAGATGTCAAATGGGTCATCAACCCATACGACGAGTTTGCTGTTGAAGAAGCGCTTCGAATCAAAGAGAAGCACGGAGGCAAGGTGACGATTCTTTCCATGGGACCTGAGCGAGCTGTCGAGTCTATCCGCACTGCGTTGGCCATGGGCGCGGACGAAGGGGTGTTGATCGACGATCCGGCTACCCAGGGGAGCGACGCCCTGGGCACAGCCAGGGTGCTGACTGCCGCCCTAAGAGAGACTGGCTACGATCTTGTCATAGCAGGTCAGCGGGCCGTGGATGACGACGGCTATCAGGTTCCGGCTGCTGTTGCGGAACTACTTGGGATTGCGCAGGTTTCCATGGTTATTAAGGAAGAGATTACTGACGGCAAGATCAGGTGTGAGCGCACCATTGAAGGAGGGACTGTGGTTGTCGAGACCGACCTGCCCGCCCTTTTTACCACCCAGAGAGGAATCAATGAACCCCGATATGCCTCGCTTCCAGGCATCATGAAGGCGAAGAAGAAGCCCCTGGTCAAGAAGACACTGGCCGATCTTGGGGTAGATCCGAGCGAAGTGGGGGAGGCCCCGGCAAAATGTCGAGTGAAGAATTTGTCCTTTCCACCGGAAAGGTCACCGGGGAAGATCATTGAGGGGGAAACGGTAGAGGCCAAGGCCGTCGAGCTCGTAAGATTACTCAGAGAAGAGGCGAAGGTTATTTGAACTTCAGGGCTTTGCCCTAATTTGGAATACTGGAACGGTGGAATGGTGGAATAATGGGTTAGAGGCAGTTGGCGCAAGGCGTAGGGCACAAGGCGTACGGGGAAAAAGATTTCCTCCTTCAACTTTAGGCACTTTAGGTCACTTTAGGTCACTTTAGGCACTCGGTTGTTGACCAATGACCAATAACGAATGAGAATGACAAATGACAAAAACAGGAGAGACTAATATGGCACGGGGTATTTTGGTATTTGCAGAACAGGTTGACGGAAATTTTCGTAAGATTGCCTATGAGGCTGTGAGTGAAGGGAGGCGGCTGGCCGACACCCTTGGCGAAACAGTAACTGCGGTCGTACTCGGTTCTGGTGTAGACGGGATTGCCGGAGAACTGGAGAAATACGGGGCAGACAAGATCCTTGTGGGTGATGATCCGGCCTTGGCTGACTACATCACAGAGGCTTACACGAAGGTGCTCTTCGACATTGTCAAGGATAACGATCCCAGGATTTTGCTGTTGGGGGCTTCAAGCCAGGGCAAAGACCTGTCTGCGCGGCTGGCAGTGCGCCTGGGGGTTGGCCTTGCCATGGATTGCATTACCTTGAAACTTGATGGAGAAAAACTTGTTGCCACAAGACCTATGTACGGGGGCAAGGTTCTTGCGGAAGTAGCCCTGGAAGGGGTGCCGCAGATGTCAGCCTTACGTCCTAATGTTACGGAGATTGTGGAGGCGGCAAAGACAGGGGATGTGGAAAGGCTTCCAATAGACACAGGTATCGTCAAGACACGGGTTGTGGAAAAGCGGGTGGAGACTGCCTCCAGGGTGGATCTGACCGAGGCCGATGTCATCGTGTCAGGTGGACGCGGT
This sequence comes from Desulfobacterales bacterium, assembly GCA_030668805.1. Taxonomy (GTDB): domain Bacteria; phylum Desulfobacterota; class Desulfobacteria; order Desulfobacterales. The sequence goes on along the minus strand of DAOVEU010000318.1, from coordinate 316 downwards.
ATGGGGGGCCCTGACTTTAGCGTTATTGAGGAACTGGCCGACGATTTGGGTGGTGCGGTAGGGGCATCAAGATCGGCGGTAGATGAAGGCTGGCGCCCACATTCTGATCAGGTGGGCCAGACCGGAAAGGTCGTCTCCCCGAACCTTTACATTGCTTGCGGCATCTCCGGGGCCATTCAGCACCTCGCCGGCATGGGATCCTCTAAGTATATTGTAGCCATCAATAAGGATCCAGAGGCACCTATCTTTAAAAAGGCTGATTACGGTATCGTGGAAGACCTCTTTAAGGTGGTTCCGGCCATAACGGCCGAGTTGA
>DAOVEU010000133.1:0-5894 GCA_030668805.1 Desulfobacterales bacterium | reverse complement strand
AATTAAACGGCAGTGCTGAAACCTGATTGTCCCTGACACCTTCATATGTCCTGACACCTGACACCTCAATCCTCGGGTACGGGCCAGCCTTGAGGGAGGGGTTCCTCGTTGTCACTGCGTTCTCCCCTGAAACCCGAAACCTGAAACCTGAGGAATATATATATCTTTTTATAAAGCCTCAAAATTAACAAAAGTCTATCCCTATTAAGCGAATGATAAGTTACAAAGGCAAATTGTCATGCTTTTTCTTAGGCATGCGCTCTTGCTTGTTTTTCAAGGACTCAAGGGCCCTGATCAACTTGGGTCGCGTTTGCTCCGGGAAGATAATCTCATCAATGTATCCTCGTTCGGCAGCGCGATAGGGGCTCGCAAAGGTATTTCGGTATTCCTCGATCATTTCGGCTTCTTTTTTTTCAGGGTCCTCAGCAGCACTGATCTCCTTCTTAAACACAATGTTCACAGCTCCGTCGGGTCCCATCACCGCGATCTCTGCTGTTGGGTATGCAAAATTTATGTCCCCCCAAAGGTGCTTGCTTGACATCACAATGTAAGCGCCGCCATAGGCCTTGCGAGTGATCACGGTAATCTTGGGCACCACGGCCTCGCAGTATGCGTAGATGAGCTTTGCCCCGTGTTTGATGATACCCCCGTATTCCTGGGCTGTGCCCGGCAGAAACCCGGGGACATCACAAAAGGTGATGAGGGGTATGTTAAAGCAGTCACAGAATCGAACAAATCGGGCCCCCTTGATGGAGGCATTAATATCCAAACATCCAGCCAGGAAGGAGGGTTGATTGGCCACCACGCCGACCACATGGCCATTCAAGCGGGCAAAGCCGATAATGATATTCGGGGCATACCTGGCCTGTACCTCAAAGTAATAGTGGTCATCTATGACCGAGTGAATAATACTGCGCATGTCATAGGGTTGTCTGGAACTTTCAGGGACAACCTCCCGAAGACCCTCATCGGTTCGGCTCGGATCATCCGTGGGCTCAACACAAGGGGGCTTCTCACGATAGTTCTGGGGCAGAAAGCTCAAAAGCTCCCTTATCATGGCCAGGACCTCTTGTTCGTCTTTACCGGAAAAATGGGCAACCCCGCTGGTTGCATTATGGGTCAGGGCCCCTCCCAGCTTTTCAGGGGTGACATCTTCATAGGTCACAGACTTGATCACCTGAGGGCCTGTGATAAACATGTAGCTTGTCTTTTCCACCATGAAGATGAAATCGGTCAGTGCCGGAGAATAGACTGCCCCCCCTGCACACGGCCCCATGATGGCCGAAATCTGTGGGATTACCCCGCTGCCCAGGACATTTCGCATGAATATGTTCCCATACCCCGCCAGACTGGAGATCCCCTCCTGTATCCTGGCCCCTCCGGAATCGTTCAGACCGATGAGCGGGGCACCGTTTTTGCGGGCAAGGTCCATGACCTTGCAAATCTTTTCGCTCACGGCCAAGCTCAGTGACCCCCCTAATATGGTGAAGTCCTGGGCAAAGAGGTAGACAGGCCGGCCATTGATGCGGCCGTAACCTGTGACAACACCGTCTCCAGGGAACCTTTTCTTGTCCATGCCAAAGTCTGTGGATTGGTGGAGGACGAACTTGTCGATCTCTTCAAAGCTGTCCTGGTCCAGTAGCTGATGAATCCGCTCCCGCGCTGTCCACTTCCCCTTCTTGTGCTGCACATCGATCCGATCCTGGCCACCACCCAGCTCGGCCTCAGCGTTTTTTTCAATTAGGGTTTGAATCTTGTCTTCATTTGCCATGACGATTCTCCACCATTACTCCTCTACTCCTCATCGTTCGCTTAATAAATTCGTACTTAGATTAATTCTTATATGGACCTAAATCTTTATCCCGTTTTGATTTCAGGTTTCGGGTTTCAGGGCACATGTAGGTTTCAGGTGTCAGTGTTCAGGTGTCAGGGAAAAATCGCGCAAGACCTTAAACACGCCCGCAGAGCGTAAACCTGACACCTGACACCTCAATCCTCGGGTATGGGCCAGCCTTGAGGGAGGGATTCCTCGTTGTCACTGCGTTCTCCCCTGAAACCTGAAACCTGAACACTGAAACCCGGCCTTCATTTCGAACAAAGTGTAAACTACTTTTGGCCCTCTATGAAGGATGCCCATTATTCCAACATTCCTGTCTCGGGACCACAGCCAAGGTCGGGCGTAAAGCCCGACCCTACGTAGGGGCGGGGTTTATCCCCGCCCGGAGGTGCTATGATATCAATAGGTTGTAGAAATTCCGAGACGTCTATTTACCGCTTCTCATATTCCCTCTGCATTCTTTGCGGACTCTGCGGTAAACTACTACCCGTCTTCTTCTATCGCAATGAGGGTCTCGTCGGTTGAAACATTATCCCCTACTTTCACCGCGATTGTCTTGACCGTTCCGTTGACAGGAGAGGGAATCTCGTTTTCCATTTTCATGGCCTCCATCTTAATCACGGGTGTACCGGCTACCACGTGATCTCCGACGGCCACCATGATGTCGAGTATCAGGCCAGGCATAGGCGCGGTCACCTCCCCGCCTGATGGGACCGATCGGACGGGAGCCAGGGGAGGCTCCGGGGCAAGCGGTGTCGCCTTTTGTACAACAGGCTGAGCAGGCGTTGATACGGGGGCTGGTTTTGACACTACGCCCGCACTTTTTCTGACTTCGACCTCGTAGCGCTTGCCGTCTACTCTCACCAGAGCTCGCTTACCATTAAACTTTTCAACATCTACCCTGTACGCTTTGTCTCCAACTGAAAGTTCAAATGTCTTCATGCTCACTACAGTTCCCCATTTCTCTCCATCTTCACCAGGTTTGAACTTGGCTCCGCTCCGCAATTGGTCGAGTAGTCGAGTGGTTGAATCGTTATCCACTTGACGATTTCCCCACTCGACCACTCAACTAAAAGTGTAGAAATTTCAGTATCTTGCAGGAATCCGAAACGTTAGATTTTAGATTATAGAAAAAGGGTACTCAGCAGGATCTGAATACCCTCACACTCATGAATACATATCTTTATCACAATTATAGGGTTTTTCAAGCCCGAAGTCCAACCCAAAAATCGGTGCTTCGGTCAGTAGTGAAGAAGCATGTCCAATCCCCACAGGGTCGCACTGGACAACCATCAGGCAATAAATCGAACATGTTTTCCCTTTACAAAGGACTATTTGTATGGTAGTCAAATATCCTTTTAGTATTACAAGCTCATTGATTTCCCAATGCGCTAAGCTAAATAGTGCCTGACCGGAAACCCCTCTTTCTGTCATTTCGACCGAAGGGCCCGCCCTGGCGCGACAGGGGCTCGAAAATATCTCTGGAAGAAAAACCCGGTCTGGGCCAGGGAGAAATCTTTAAACTTCTGTTTTGAAATAAGATTTCTCGTCGCTACGCTCCTCGAAATGACATTTTTGCATAGTTTTCGTTCAGGCACTACTTACCTTTTTTCGAGCGGCGTAGCCACGTTACATAAAAACACGAAACGATTTTATAACTTGTACTTGTTTAGCAGGTTTTGCAATGAAAAAGAAGGACATCGAGTATTTTACAAAGCTTCTGACCGAACGTCTGGAAAACCTGCTGGCCGAGGCCAGTGAGACAGTATCGGGCATGACAGGTGAGACTGCGAATTTTCCTGACCCCACAGATCGGGCCTCCCTTGAGGCCGACCGCAACTTCATGCTCCGGATACGAGACAGGGAGCGGAAATTAATCCTGAAGATCCGGGATGCCCTTGATCGAATCGATAAGAGTACGTACGGAATTTGTGAGACCTGCGGCTCTGAGATCTCAATCAAACGCCTTAAGGCCCGGCCAGTGACCACACAATGTATTGATTGCAAGACCAAAGAAGAGGCAATGGAAGATGCCCTTGGGGTTTGAGTCCTCTTGAGTATCTTACATACAAATACCCCCCTGAAGCCCGCCTATGTTGATCTGCATATCCACTCCACGGCCTCTGATGGTTCCCTTTCGCCTGTAGAGATCATCGAAGCCGCCAGGAAGGTGGGTCTTTGCGCCATAGCAATCACAGATCACGATACTGTTGAGGGCTCGGTTGAGGCCTTGCAACACCAGTATTCCTCTGGCGTTGAGATATTACCCGGAATTGAGATCAGTGTCAGCTTTGACTCTGGTACAATGCATTTATTGGGTTACCTGGTCCGTTTGGATGACGCCTTTTTGAGACAGTCCCTCAAGGTCGTGCAAAAGGCCCGTGCCGACAGAAATGTACAAATCGTAGAAAGGCTTCAAGATCTCGGAGTTGATATAGAGTATGACGAGATCTTGGAGGTTTCGGGTGGGGGCCAGGTTGGAAGGCCCCACATTGCCCACGTGCTGATCCAAAAGAGAGTTGTTCAAAGTTTTGACGAGGCCTTCAACAAGCTTTTAAAAAAAGGGCGACCCGCCTATGTCGAAAGATACCGCCTTCTACCTGCCGAGGCAATCCAGACTATTTTGCGTGCAGGAGGTGTCCCTGTGCTGGCTCATCCCTTTACTTTGAACACAAAGACCGAGGGAGACCTGGACAGGGTCCTTGCCGACTTGAAACAGGCCGGACTAAAAGGTGTGGAGGCCTACTATCCAAGCCATGGACCTAAGCTCACTGCCTGCTATGAGCGCCTTGCCTATCGCCACGGGCTTCTTGTCACAGGTGGAACAGATTTTCACGGAACGGCAAAGCCCGGGGTCCATATTGGGATCGGAAGAGGAAACCTGAGGATACCATACCGGCTTGTGGAGGAACTCAAGCGATGTGCCGCTACCCAATCGTCTTGCCCTAGCCCTTGACAAAGGCGCTGTAACTCACTATTGACGCATCAAAATCAGGAGTTGAAGCTCCTGGTCACTTGTTCACTAACTCAAGACAGAAAAATCGAGCCATGGCAGACATGACAGAGTATAGAGATTTTGCAACTGACAACAGACGAAAAGCATGCATATCTCAGAAGGGATTTTATCTCCGGGCGTTCTCATAGCAGGCGCAGGCCTCACAGCAGCAGGCGTTGCTATTGGCTTGAGAAAGCTTGAGATTGAAGAAATACCATCCGTAGGGATACTCTCTGCGGCCTTTTTTGTCGCCTCGCTGGTCCATGTGCCTATAGGTCCGTCTTCGGTCCACCTGATCTTGAATGGCATGCTGGGTTTAATACTTGGCTGGAAGGCATTTCCTGCCATATTGGTTGGCCTATCTCTCCAGGCTCTTCTTTTTCAGTTTGGCGGTATTACAACGCTTGGTGTCAACACCCTGAATATGGCCCTTCCTGCTGTGGTATGCTACTATTCGTTCAAACAGGGCGTGAGAAGGGACAGCAGGCGGTCCGTATTCGTGGTGTCAGCCTTTGCATGTGGGGGTTGTGCTATTCTTCTTAGCGGCTTAATGGTGGGCTTATCTCTGTATCTGACGGGGGAGCCCTTTTTACCTGCAGCTAAACTGGTGGTTGCAGCCCATTTGCCGATCATGCTGATTGAGGGATTTCTGACAGCCGCTTGTGTCCTGTTCCTCAGAAAGGTAAAACCTGAACTGTTGGGAGAAAACCACGTTGCTGAATGCATCCGTGGGGCATAGGACGGAGAGGGAGATTGCTGCTGAGGAAATCGATGACAGGCCTACAATGACGGAGGTGATAGGGGTACAGGCTACCCTTTCGGTCCTGAGCGTGATTTTTCGAGTCTTGCCACAGACTCTATGTGATAGGTATGAGGAAACATGTCAATAGGCTGAACTTCCACAACGAGATAGTCCTCCTTTAGCAAGGCAAGGTCCCGTGCAAGTGTGGCTGGATTACAGGAGAGATAAACGATTCTGCCGGGAGACAGGCTGCGAACCATTTTTGTCACATCTCTGTGCATGCCTACTCTTGGAGGGTCGATGACCATCACATCAGGCCT
>DAOVEU010000220.1:0-4372 GCA_030668805.1 Desulfobacterales bacterium | reverse complement strand
AACAATTACGAATACTCCAGGAAACTTCTCCATTATTGTTTGGAACGGCGCGTCCCCTATATCTATGCGTCCAGCGCTTCGGTTTATGGGGCGGGCAAGGTATTTAAAGAAGCGAGCGAACACGAGAAACCCCTGAACGTTTACGGTCATTCCAAGTTTCTGTTTGACCAATACGTACGCTGGCTTTTGCCTGATGCCGAGAGCCAGATCGCCGGGCTGCGCTATTTCAATGTTTACGGCCCCCGCGAACAACATAAGGGTTCCATGGCCAGCGTGGCCTTCCACTTCAACAACCAGGTTCTTGCCGGGGGCGAGGTGAAGTTGTTCGAAGGGAGCGATGGATATGCAGATGGCGAGCAGCGCCGCGATTTTATCTATGTGGGTGATGCGGTAGACGTGAACCTGTGGTTCATGGGCCACGCGGATAAATCCGGCATCTTCAATGTGGGCACCGGCCGCAGCCAGAGCTTTAATGACGTGGCCCGGGCCGTTATTGCCTACCACGGTCGTGGTGAGATCGAATACATCCCGTTTCCCGAACACCTGAAGGGACGGTACCAGAGTTTCACCGAAGCGGATATCAGCGCGTTGCGCGAGACGGGTTATGCTGCGCCCTTCAAAAGTGTGGAGGAAGGCGTGCGGCGCTATATGAAGTGGTTACAAAGGCTTTCCTTTTTTCCATCTTTGTGGTACTGAGAATCCGACTGTCAACAAGCTCAAAGGCCAAACGAAATCCCTTGTCAACTCGGAACGCGGTAATCGGTGGGCAATGCCCACCCTACGTGTAGAGTGTAGTCAAATGAAATCCGCAATCCCAAATCCCAAATCCCAAATCATTGAACATCCGGAGTGCTTTGGTCAGCTTGACACGGTTTTTCCTGTAGGCGAGGAGGGATTACGCACAATCCCGCCCGAATGTATGAGGTGCCCTTATGCCAAGTCGTGCCTCCAGGCAGCCATGCGCGGCCCTGAAGGCCTCAAGCTACAGGAAGAAAAGGTGGACCAGGCCTATGAATATGGCCTGATCGGAAAACTCCAGCGCTGGTCCAGAAAGAAACTCATCCGCCAGGAGATAGAGGCTATAGAAAAACCAAAATCATAATCTATAACCCGCCCAACTCGTCTTCTATGTCGTCAAAAATATCCTCTATTCTATACAGAAGCTGATCGGCCTTTGATAGCTGCCAGTCGCCAATACGTTCCTCTATGTCCTCGTAGAGTCTGTGAAGGGCTGATCTGTGCTGGAGGAGAAGCTCTCTAAAAGGCGGATCGCCTTCCAGTTGGTACAGGAGTTGGTCAAGCTTTCCTATGATTTCAAAGAGTGAAGGACCCTCCTCCACCCATGCCTCATCCAGATAACTGAGGCGATGGGCAAGCCTGGGGTATGCCTTCTTAAAACTCTTCTTGTAATAAGGGCGAATACGAATCGTCAATTGCATGTATTTGCTCATGGTTTATCCTCACACCGTTAAGGTTTTCTCGCCCGATCCCTCCGGTCGCTCGAGCCCTCAGAGCGCTCAGAGGAAAAAACTTTGTCTGATTTTTTGAGGGGAAAAATCAGACAAAACTCTCAGTCCGCCTCAGGCGGACATTTGTCATCTGAGGGGGGTTAAGATTGATCAAGGACATAAACATTTGGGTCAGTAAACATGTCCCGCGATAGCAGGATGGCCCTTTGAGCTGAATCCTCCTCTCAAGGATTCAGCTCAAAAACTCTGAGCCTCTGCGGGCTCTGCCTGCCCCGTAGGTGGGAACCATCGTACCGGGGTGAGAGACAGAAGCGCCCCCGTGATCACTTAGTCACAGCCTTTCGGGTCTCACCGGCACGGCCAGACTCAGGTATTTCCCATTTTCTTCGAACATCAATTTCTTGTCCACCATCATCCTTAAAAAAGGCATGATCCTGTCCTCAGCTACCCCGGGAAAATGGGCCAGGATCATCTTGAGCGAACGATGTTTCTGGCAGAAAAGGTAGATCGTTCTGGACGTTCCCACGAGGCGGTGCGTCAAGGGTTCGGCCTTAAACCGCTTCTGGCGTATGATCAAAAAGTCCCGGCCATCCCGAAAGCTGAGGATGGGTGAACGCGAAGAACCTTTGTGGATTTCGGCGTATGCCTTTTTCCAGGCCCTTACCTTTTTCTTGACCGGTTGCCAGAGTTTCCTTTGATGCCCAAGGTCGCCGCGATATGCCTGGATCATAAAACGCATGGAGCGGGAAATATCTGGTGGGAATAGGGCAGCATAATTTGGATGGTTGAAGACCGCCCTGAGCCCAAAGGCCCGGGAATTTTGCCACACAGGGCTCCCAAGGCCAAGCCAGAAATGGACAAACCTCAGCGGACGGAACGGCAGAGCGAACTCTAAGTTTTGCAGAGTCTCCTCCACATCATGGTGGTCGCTGCCAGGAAAATGGAGTATCAGATTCGAAACATTTGCAATGCCGAGGTCTTCGCAGTGTTTCATGATTTCCAGGTTCTGGATGGCCGTGGTCCCTTTGTTCAGTTTCTTAAGCAGCCGTGTGCTAAGGGCCTCAATACCGATCTGGACCTCGTGCATCCCTGCGGCCTGCATGGCCTCCAGCACGCGCCTTGGTGTGGAGGCCCGCATCTCGCCGAAGAAACGAAAATCCTTGTTTAACCTGCCAAGCTGTTCAAAAATCTCTCTGGACGCTTTCACCGGAAAGAGGTTATCCATAAAGGCCACAGAGAGTGTCTTGTGCTTTGTGGTCAGGTGATCGATCTCGGAGACCACTTGTATTGGACTCTTTGACCTGTATCCGTCCCACTGGAGGTTGAGATTGCAAAAGGCGCACCCCGAGTATTTGCCGGCGCTTTGTTGCCGGCGCCACCAGCAGCCCCGGGATATTTCGGCTGGAACGGTGGGGAAGAAGGTTTTTTGCGGGCTGAATGTTTTAAGCATATGAAAGTAGTCATCGTAGTCCGGGGGTGGGAGGCTGCTCAGGGCCTCTACCTGGCAGAAGGAGGCAGGGATGCTATCTCTTGCAGCGTTTCGCGTGACAACCCCTGGAATCGGGGGTATATCCTCACGGCTTTGAAAATCTATCAGATGACGAACCAATTGGCTCAGCGGAAGCTCGCCTTCACCATTGACCGCAAAATCGATCTCGGGAAACACCTGGAACAGGTTACGGGTTGAGTCTCCCGCGAACATAGACCCGCCTATCACGATGGCAAGATCTGGAAACCTCTGCTTGATGCGCTTGATAAAATAGAGCGAAGAGGTGAGCTGACAAAGACATATTGAAAAAGCTGCAAGCCTACAACGTCCCCAATCCACGCTGTTAATAAAACCGTCGGACACGTCCCTGACATGGGAGGTTAGCGTCTTGAAATCAATCTTGCGAAGGTGGGGCTTACCCCTGGCCTCTCGGTAAAAGACCTTTTCGATCTTTTTTGTTCGTTCAGAAAATAGCAGGGCGGCGTAAACCGATTCTGCCAGCCAGGTCCTTTCCGATATGGCACGATACAGTTTGTATCCAATGCATTCGGCTACCTTGAGATAGACGTGAAGGGCGTGTACCTTTAACTCGGGAAACTGCGCTTTTAGATAGGCCTTAAGGGCACCGAGCTGAATGGAAGGACGGCTATAAAGAGGCCATGGGGTTGAAACCAAAGCAACGCGTTCCAATTGACCGGTTCTCTCTCCTTTCATCTTACGTAACCGTTCACGGGTTCAGAGGTTCAGGGTTCACCGAAACTCTGAACCTGTGAACCACTACAAGAGAACTAGGAGCCTTTAAGGTAGTCCCTGTATTCCTTAACATACACCCATCCCGACCAAATTGTGGCTGCTAATATAACCGACATAATGAGATTGGCAACTGGAGGCAGGGCAAGACTTACTTCCTGACTATAATCGCCAGAAGGGATCATGAAGAGCAGGATACTGCCACCTACCATTTGCACCAGTGTCTTTATTTTTCCCCATCGGTTAGCCGGGATAACGGCACCCATCTGCTGAGAGACTATGGCCCTGAGCCCGGTGATCGTAACCTCTCTACCGACGATAATGGTTGCCATCCACGCAGCCACGATCTGATACTTTACCATAACGATAAAAGCGCTCATGGTGAGCAGTTTGTCGGCCAAGGGGTCAAGAAAACTTCCCAGCACACTGACCTCGTCGCGGCTTCGAGCAAAGTATCCGTCCAAAGGGTCTGTGGCACAGGCTATCACGAAGATTGAAGCAGCGACAAACCTGGTCCAGGTGGCATCCGGAATGGTGAATACAATGAAAACCGGCACAAGGATAATCCGCAACACGGTAATTTTGTTCGCAACAGTCATAACAAAAGCACCCCTACGATGGTTTGCCTTTCGGGGAAGCTGGCTTTCTTCTTGACAATCTCAGC
>DAOVEU010000192.1:0-4964 GCA_030668805.1 Desulfobacterales bacterium | reverse complement strand
TTGAGCTCTCAAGAACTTCTTCAGGCGAATTCGGAACTGCGGGCAATTTTTCAGGCACTCCCCGATCTATTTCTACGACTCGACAATGATGGCACCATCCTGGATCACAGGGGAGGAATGACAAATGATATATGTTTCCAGGTGGAAGAGTTGCTTGGCAAAGGAATCCATGAATTACCTTTTGAGAAGGTTGGTGACAAGTTTGTCGAAGCAATTCATCAGGTGCGAGAGACAAACTCGATGGTCACTATAGAGTATTCAATGATAGTACAGGAAAAAGAATATTTCTATGAAGCGAGACTGTTGCCACTATTAGAGGATCAGATCATCGCTATCGTGCGAAATATTACAGAGCGAAAGCGGATGCTGGGAGAACTTCTAAAAGTCCAGAAACTTGAATCGATCGGTATCCTCGCCGGCGGTATTGCTCACGACTTCAACAATATGCTGACTGCAATTTTGGGCAATATCTCCTTTGCAAAGATGTATGCAGATCCGGAAGATAAGATTTGTGAAAGATTAACTGAAGCAGAAAAAGCATCCCTTCTGGCAAGGAATCTGACTCAGCAATTGCTTACCTTTTCCAAAGGCGGGCAACCGATTGTGAAAACAGTCTCTATCACAAAATTGTTAAAAGATACGACCGGTTTTGCCCTGACTGGTTCCAATGTCCAGTGCGAATTTTCCATATCGGAAGACCTGTGGCCGGTTGAAATAGATGAGGGACAGATGAGTCAGGTCATCAATAATCTGGTCATCAATGCGGTAAAGTCTATGCCTACAGGCGGAACAATCAAGGTGCGGGCTGAAAAAGCGACTGTTGGAACAGAGAGGACGAAACAAAGTCTGCCTCTGGAGGGTGAAAACTATGTAAAGATATCGATACAAGACCAGGGAATCGGGATACCTAAGGAGTATCTGCAAAAGATATTTGATCCCTATTTCACCACTAGAAAGAAAGGGAGCGGCCTCGGGCTTGCAATTTCCTATTCCATCGTCCAGAAACACCATGGGTACATTACTGCAGAATCTGAATTGGGCGTAGGAACAACGTTTCATATTCTTCTTCCGGCATCCGAAAAAGAACTCATAACAGAAAGGCATGCAAAAGAGATAGTCCGTGGCGAAAAGGGGAGAGTTCTCATAATGGACGATGAGGAAATAGTGAGAGATGTTGCAAGCAGGATGCTTAAGCATATCGGATATGAGGTGGAGGTCGCCAAAGATGGCGCCGAAGCAATAGCATTATATGAACAAGCTCAAGAATCTCAATTCCCTTTTAATATTGTCATACTGGATCTAACTGTTCCAGGTGGTATGGGGGGTAAGGAAGCGATTGAAAAGCTTATTGAACTAGATCCTCAGGCGAAAGCGATTGTTTCAAGTGGTTATTCTACTGATCCGGTAATGTCCAACTTTAGAGAATACGGTTTTAGCAGTGTCGTCTCCAAACCGTATAAAATCGAAGAACTGCACGAAGCGTTACATAAGGCCAGGTGAACTATGGAGGCGTGGGAGCAGCCGACAAGGCTGCAATCCAGCGGGTGAAAGTCCCGTCATGTCAATTGCCCGATTCAGACATGTAGCGATACCACAGTTCATGTTGGGTAACCACATGTCCATTGCGTGGTGTAAACGGCCTGGCCGCCCTGAAGTCTTTGAGCTTTAGCGGTGGGTGCAACCTGGGGGTCTAGCGAGCATGGGAGCCTGAACATAACGGAATGACTGCAACCTCGAAAAAGCATGCCCTGTTGAAGTTGCATTGCAGGGGTAGTCTGGTGTGCCGAACGTCTCAGATCTAACGTGAGGCCGATGTTCTTCGGGAAGGAACGGGTAAGAGCACCGAAGGAACACCGCGGGGTAAGGGTCCAAGCACCCATGCAAGGATTGCAGAGATAACGTCGGGAAGGGCCATCTCCCAGCAGGGACTGGCAACAACCTGCAAAGACCAACCGCAATAGGGAAAACCGAAGGCGGGTGGAGGGTTTTGGTCTGGCCCATGAGCGAGTATGAGCTATGAAGGAGGGGTAATGCCTTCCGACGTGATACGAGATATCACGCCACAAGGGGTAACACCTACTTGTGGGTAAAGGGGCTCTCGGCACTTGGCGGGCACTAAAGCGGCACAGCCCAGGACTCCGAACCTGAAAAGCTGGTTACCGCCGTGATGTGTCGAGCCGATGGGTAAACCATTAATGCCAGGGGCGTATGCGTGCCAGCGCTTAAGTTTCGGCATTAGTAGGGAAGCCCCAACGGGGAAAGCCAGGGTCGCCAACCGTATCCGGGTCTCTTTTCAAGGCGAACGCCGCAAATCCGGCTGTGCGGGATGACACGGGGGGCTTACGGAAACGTGGACTATGGAGGAGGCTAAACGGGCACGGAAAGCGGAAACGCCGAAACAGCCAAGCCGACACCTAAGGTACGGCGCGCCGTATTTCTATCCCGACCCGGTCGCAATGTCCTATCGTAGTCAGTCTGCAAGTGTCTATTGTCAATGACTATTCACAATTCAAGATTTGACCCAATCCCACCCCTCCCAAAAACAAACCATTTGCAGATCATTGAAATTACAGGCTTTTTGAGGACTCACTTTTTTGCTTGACAGGACGACTATAGGATGTCCCCAAGGTTCCCCCACAGATCATTTTTCTGACTGATTTCGAGATGTGTTGACAATCTGAATAGACGTTGTGGTATAGATACCATCTAAAGATGGTCCCAATGGATCTCCTTAATGAAAGGAGGGTCAATATGACTTTGCAATCAACCGTCATCACAATTCCAGAGGTGAAACTGACTGTTGATCAGCTTCTTAAGGCTGTTCGGCAACTTGACGATGCCTCTCGTATTCAAGTAGCCCAGATTCTGGTGGAAACTGAAATGGATGCAAAACTGGCAAGCCTGATCGAGAAACTGGCTAAGACTTCGCCTTCCGACGATATCAGTGACGAGAATATTGAAGCCGAAATCAAAGCCGTTCGTGAACAGAATGGATAGCTCAAGATGCTAAGGATCGTTATCGACACAAACATATGGATACGTGCATTGCTGGGAGGGCGCGTGACCCTCCCTGTTTTGAGGGCCTGGCAGGCTGGAAAGTTTCAACTCGTTGTTAGTGAACCACTTCTCGATGAGCTTGATAAAGTCTGCCAACGGCCTCGCTTGAGTGCTCGGATCAATCGTGAACATGCAAAAAGCTTGTTGAAGCAGTTGAAATGGAGGGGAATAATGGCGGAGCTGGCCACGATACCACCGCGCTGTCGCGACCCTAAAGATCATCCTGTTTTAGCCACAGCAATAGATGGCGGGGCTGATGCTATTGTTTCAGGAGATGCTGACCTGCGAAACGATGATGAACTCCGAGCAAAAATGCAGAGTTATGGAGTTAAACTCTGGGGCGTTGACACATTACTTTCCAATATATAAGAAAGAAGAGCTCATTAATCTCGAAATGAGGATTTTTCACGGATTGGGCTCAAGAAAACTTCGGTGCTCAAAGCCGAAAAGATTGCCATTGTCCACCAATCTGTGTTCCAAAAAAGGATAGGAAGCGAGACCTTTGAAAAACGTTCAATTTTGTTCAAGGTCAAGGACAATTCTGTAGGATAGCAGAATTGGACAAAAGCCATTTTGCCCGTCAGGGCGAGTGGCATGGATGCCACGAGTCAACGCGAAGATTTTAACCGCAGGAATACTTTGAGTGTTTTGAGGATTGAAATCTGAGCCTGACGCAGAGATTAGGCAAAAGGGGATGTTTTGCAAAGGTCTCGAAGCTTTCCGACAAACATGATGGTACAGGTACAAGAGGCTCTAAAGAAGGCGCTTCGCATCTCGTAACGGCCATTTGTTGCTATCATCGTTCCAAACGAACAGACCAACAGAGAGTTATGATTTTATGCCCTTCCGAATTCCGCTCATATGGGTTCACTAATAACGGATAACAAATAACCAATAACTTTACTCTCCGCTCTCTGTCATCTGCTCTCTGTCATCTGTCATCTGTCATCTGTCATCTGTTCTCTGTCATCTGACCTCTGTCATCTGACCTCTGCCCTCTGACCTCTGACCTCTGACATCTGTCATCAGCGCTTTGCGCTATGGAGGAAGTGGGAAACTTTAAAAGTAAAGAACGTCCCCAACTTTTCCCAACTTTTCCCCTTAGCAAGTTTGGGTTTGAGTCGGAAGAGGCGCGGGCACAGTGTTTGCCGTCGTCCCAAATCCCCCTAAAGCCCCCTTTGGCAACGGGGGGGGTGGGGGGGATTTTTGAATGTTCGCAAAAAGATGCTCCAATGTCTCATACGATTAATCGGCTTCAGCCGAAATGACCGACTTTCAGTCGTAAATCAATCCACCTGCTTTAGCAGGTGGTCGTTGAATTGCTCTGTGCTCTATGCGCTTCGCTCTATGCCCTATGCAGTGATTTCAGGACTGGCACCGCAGAAAATTCAGTGCCTGCCCCGCCTGCCCTGCTTGCCCCGTTAAATGAACCACCATATTTAACTGGGGTAGGGAAGCCCGCCCTGGCGCGACACGACGCCAAGAATCTCTCAGGCAAGCAAACCCGGCCCGCCCTGGCGCGACAGAAGTTGGACAATGCCACAGAGTGAAAAACCCGGTCTGGGCCAGGGTCTGGGCCAGGGAATGACCGTATCGGGGTTGAGTGTCCAACTGCCAGCGGATGGCACTATCCTGTGAGATAGGAGTTTATAACAGCAAGAAACTATTCAACGGACGGTTACTCAACCGGGGTCCGTCCCGGGATCACCTGCCTCTGGCAGGTCAACGGCAGACACAATATCCCATTTGACAAGTGGATGGAACTGGACATGGAGTACATCGACCAATGGTCCCTGTGGTTAGATTTCAAAATACTGGCCAAGACCATCCCCACTGTCATATGTGGCTCAGGAGCAAGCTGAATGATGAATGTTTTCACATAGTGCTCAAGAGGTGCGAGGTATGCT
>DAOVEU010000080.1:0-7179 GCA_030668805.1 Desulfobacterales bacterium | reverse complement strand
TGCCAGGAAGATGTATATTTGAAAGAGCTGGTTCGCTATATTCATTTGAACCCGTTGAGGGCAAAGTTGGTTCCTGGTATTGGTGCTCTGAACCGATACAAATACAGCGGTCATAGTGCATTGATGGGTAAGAGGAAATGTGAGTGGCAGGACACAAGATATGTGCTGTCGTATTTTGGCAAGAGGCCTGCTGATGCGAGGAGGCGATATCTTTCTTATGTAGGGGCTGGTGTTGACCAAGGTCGCAGGCCGGAACTGGTTGGCGGGGGCTTGATTCGTAGCCTTGGTGGTTGGGTTGAGGCCAGGAGGTCGCGGCGAAGAGGTCAGGATCGAGTTAAGGGAGACCAGCGTATACTGGGTGAGACTGATTTTGTGCTGGATGTACTTTCAGAGGCTGATGAGAAGTTCGATCGGTATTATGAGCTGAAGAGTTTGGGCTACGATCTGAAGAGCGTTGAACAAAGAGTCTGTGAGATATACCAGATAGATCCGAAAGAAATTTATTCAAAGAGTCGGGAAAAGATTCGAGCGGAAGCCAGGGGTTTGTTTTGCTACTGGGCTGTACGAGAGTTGGGATATGCATTGACGGATTTGGCAAAACGTCTAAATATGAGCGGTCCAGGTGTGGGTTATGCTGTGAGCAGGGGAGAGCGGATAGCCAAGCACCACAACTATCAACTCCTGGACTGAGTTACTTACTTATTTACGGACGTCCCACTTTGTCCCTCACTTTGTCCTGCTTTACATAAAAAGGGATTAATAGGAAAGGCCGTATATCAATTCAAAACAGCTATCAAGATAGCTCCTGATATGGCTGAAGCCTATTATAATCTTGGGGTTATCCTTGACGAAAAAAGACGGCCCCAAGAGGCTACCCATTTCTATCAGCGGGCACTAAAGCTAAAACCTGACCATGCGCAGGCACTCTCTAATTTAGGTGTCATCTATGGAAGGATGGGAAGACTCAATGAGGCTATCAAGCTCTTGCTATGTGCCCTAACGGTTGATCCTGAAGACCCGATAACACTTTTTAACCTGGCAGTTGCCTATGAGCAATTAGCAAAGGACGCAATGCGCAACGCTAAGCACAGAGTGCAAGAAAGGCTTTTGGCAAAAGCCATCAAGACATATGAAAAGGTATTGGAGATTTAACCCGATCACGCCGATGCCCGAGAAAGGATCGGCAGCCTGAGAGTACGGACAAAATAGCCGCAAGCAGTGGGGACAGACCACCGGCAAAGACCTGCCAACCTTACGCTTGGCCCTTACAAAAAACGGGTGCCGTATGAAACACACACGGCACCCGTTCTTCAACTTGCCACTCTTGCACCCGTTCTAAGCACCATCCTTCTCTGTATGGCATACAAAACATCCCGTGCCCTTGGCAGCTCCACTCGTGCCTGCCTGCATGTCGGTATATTTCCAGCGCAATATGTCTTCGTATGGACTTGCGTGGGCCCTGTGGCACGAGAGGCACATCACAATGGCGTTTGAAGTGCTACCGTCCGGCACACCTATATCGCTTGCGCTGACTAAACCATCAAAGAAGCCTGCCGGTCTGGCAATCGGGGCCTGAGTACTGTAAAGGTTGCCGCCGTTAGGATTGTAACTCTTGTACTCTTTATCGGTATCGTCAGGCAATTGATAATTGGTTGGATGCCTTATCCATGGGCTTGCTTCAGCTTCACCATCCTTGTAAGTTCCAGCATCATGAAAGTCTCCATGACATTCGGCGCAAAGCCCGCTGATCGTTCCGCCACTACCTGGGGACGTCGCACTGACACCTGTTGGTGCAGTGAGTGTGCCCATATACTCGTTATGATCACCCGTTCCGACAGTGTTCTGCCAGTCAGTATCCTCTGCACCTCTGACCCCATCCAGGAATCGATAGCTTTTGCCCGAGCTACCACCTTGATCCGCGATGGAAAGCGTACCAAACTTGAGCATGGTATCGGATGCATGATGAGCCCCTTTGATTGCCACCATTTCGTCTGTTTCGTTTCTGTCTCCGTGGCAGCCATACGCACCCGAACACGTAAAAGTCGTGTTGGTGAAACCTGTGGCTTGGGTATACGCGTTACCTGGAGGATAGTCGCCGCTAGTTTCGAAATTATCGTCCGTAACCTCAATGTCCTTCACATTATGTCCCACGGTCTCCGTGTCACCAGTCGTAAGTGATTTATTCTCGGTAATGTAAGCAAAATTTCCACCTGCGAGATCTATAGCAGCATTGTGCAATACCTGTGGGGCAACATTAGTTTCGTAAATGTTTACACTTCCGCTCGGATTCACGCCGTGACATCCCAGACATTTGCTAGGAGGCTGTCCGAGAATAGAAGTTTCGAGATTTTGACCACATTATGTTGTGCCGGGCCGGGATGAAATACACTATATATTGTATAGGAAAAATAGAATCTCGTATTCTCGGACAAGCTCCTAGTAGTACCAGCGCTCCCCACCCCTCGAGTCAAGTAGCCAAAAGGACCACCGGTCCCGTCATAGGCCATTGGCGAACCGCCCTGGCTGTTGTGCATGGTGTGGCAGTTGCTGCACATGCCGCTCACCGCTGCCGTGGCCGGGCTGGAAAAGGCGGCGATCAGGGCTGCTACCGCCAGCAGGATAGTTAGAGTTAATAGTGTTTTCTTCATTTGTCTCGCACCTCCTTATTTTATTAAAAAACGTGTCCGCGTTTCGTGTCCGTGTCCGTATCCTAAACTGTTTATTGTTAAATCCTCCAAGATTTGCCCACATAAACTCGTGGATGCCTACTGCTTACTGCTTTGTCCTTACTTCCTACTTTCTCTTGCGTCTCCCCTTTCCTCAGCTCCTTTGGTTTCGGTTAATAATTATTCGTTATTCGCTAATTGTTGATTGTTGATGAACTCGTAAAAAGTCGGATTCAGTGAATATGTCGTTCCCGCCTGCCAACGCCTGAGACAGCATTCAGCTTATGTGGCAGCATCTTTGGCAACCTGCCCGCCATTGCCACGCATGCCGGCATTGAAGCTCCCCGCTGTACTTGGCGATGGCAGGCGGGTGGCGGGCAGGTCGACCGCAGGAAGAAATCTAATGTTTTCAGCATGCTGCGCCGAAAAGATTTCTCCCTGGCCCAGACCGGGTTTTTCTCTGCGGGGCATTCTCCGGCTTCTGTCGCGCCAGGGCGGGCTGTCGCGCCAGGGCGGGCTGTCGCGCCAGGGCGGGCCGGGTTCTTATATGGCACCGGTTATTATTCTCGTGTCGCGCCCCTGGCCCAGACCGGGATGTTGAAAGACTGCGGTCCCTCTTTTCCTGTCGCGCCAGGGCAGGCAGGGCGGGCGCTTCACTCGAAATGACAAGTTGTTGAGACTTTTTACGAAACCGTCATTGTTGATTGGCAAACTCCTCACTGTTCAATGCTCTTGTCATCATAAAGTTTTAAGGATTAAGGATTACCAGGTACACCGTCTGACAATTGCCGCACGGACCTGTTACCTTGGCTATGACAGGGCCGGAAAAAACGGCAATGAAGGCCGCAACCATTATCAAAACTGATCCCCTTAACAAAACCTTCCTTACACTCGCTCCAGCACTCAAATCTATCTTCTAGCATGATCGCAGCATCCATGCCAATGAATCCAAAATCTGAATATCATATAATATTTCCTATTTTATCCATTAGTTAGAACTTACAGATAACCCTGCATACAAACCTGCCCGCGCGAAAAGTGGAAATAAAGTGCCACTTATGTGAACTCCGTTTCCGTTGTGACGGAAAAACTTTTCACAAAAAAAAAGACAGCCGGGCTGCTTTCCGGCAGTCCGGCTGTCTTTGTCAACTAAGACCCGTGACTTTCCGTCTCCCGATCACTCGGGGTTTGGCTTTATCTGAAATTTGGTCGAGTGGTCGAGTAGTTGAGTGGTCGAGTGGTTGATTGCCCGCCCTGGCGCGACAGCCCGCCCTGGCGCGACAGAAGCCGGAGAATGCCCCGCAGAGAAACACCCGGTCTGGGCCAGGGAAGCTGGACAATGCCGCAGGAAGAAAAACCCGGTCTGGGCCAGGGTTTCAACTACCTTACAACTTGATTACTTAATTACTCGACTAAAGCCCTATAAATTTCAATAATTTGTAGAAGTTCCGAGACGTCAAGTTAGTGTCTACAACCTTTGTTATTCCTTTACGCTTCCCCCTTTAATTGGACGTCTCGGAATTTCTACAACTCGTCGTAATCATTTATCTTTCAGCGGCAGTTTTTGTGCCATTGATCTGGAATGATGGAATAATGGAACAATGGAATATTGGAAATAAACGGCCAAAAAGAATCATTTCTAATTTGTCTTAACTCCTCTTAACCCAATATTCCACCATTCCACCATTCCATTATTCCCTGGCCCAGACCGGGTTTTTCTTTCGGAAGCATTGTCCAACTTCTGTCGCGCCAGGGCGGGCCAATTGCGGAGCGAAGCGGAGCTAAGTTCTCCCTTGTCAACGGTCAAGTGTCTCGTACCGTAAATTCGTATGCTTGAACAGCAAAAGCGAGCGTACTCCCCGTAGATTGCTGTGGGGTTACCGACCGAATCCAAAAAGCTGATCTTATTATATTTTCAATGCTATCCATTAGTTAGAATGTGCAAAGAATGCCAGGTACAGAGCCGCTACCCCTCACCGTCTCCTGGCTCAGAACTTCCATAGCCTGTGACCATTGAAGCTATCTGTATTGCCCTCTCAGCATCTTCTTTCGTAGGGTCCCCATAAGGGAGCAGGCCGGAATTTGCAGGATATCTGCCTGTATAGATACTGTCGATAAAAGAAATATCTTCATCCTCTATGTCAAATGAAATGCCGTATTGCTTTGCGTGATTTATTAGCCGTCTTATGCTGTGTGTTTTCTCCAGATCCCATCCTTCTTTTAAGAGTTGAGCCTTAATATGCTTCTCTATTGACTGGTGCGCGTGAAAACACGCATTTTTGAAGTATCTCAATTTCAAGAGACCAAGCGCAGACCCATAATCTTCTTTTGCATCCTGGACCCATTTCTCCACAAAACCTTGCATATACAGGGCCTTCCCTTCTCTCTGGATTGCCTTTAAAAACGGTTCCCCGCCTCGCAGTAGTCTCTTAACCTTGTCTGCGGATGCCAGAAAATAATCAATCGAATAGTTCTCATAATGCTTTTTCAAAGACCTGTTGACCAAATTGCGCGCTTCACTATCCGGTTCATTTTCTGTAATGATTAGCAGATCAACATCCTCGCCTCTATTTGTTTTGGCTACAGATCCAAACAAGACAACTGACACTGGTGCTACATCTGCTACTATGTCCGATGCTATTCTCTTGGCATCCTGAAAAGTTGCTTCCATAATTAAACAGAAAAGCCGAACTGCTTTCAGGCAGTCCGGCTGTCTTTGTCAACTAAGACCCGTGACTTTCCGTCTCCCGATCACTCGGAATTTGGCTTTATCTGAAGTGTGGGTGAAATACGAACAAGTTATGAAATCGCTTCGCGATTTTATATAACGCGGCTACGCCGCTACGCTTCCCCCCCTTTAATTGGTCGTTAGTCATTTGTCAATAGTCAAGTGCCAGGGCAACGTCAAGCTAATGCGTAACATAACGTCTTACAATGAAAATTGCCTTATTCCTAAAATCTCCCCTGGCCCATAAGCGCTAACTTAAGGGGCAAATCGCCCTTGCCCCTTTCTAAAATCCCCCCTAACCCCCCTTTTTCAAAGGGGGGAAGTATAAAATAAGGGGGGAGCTTTTGAAAGTCCCCCTTTTTCAAGGGGGGTACCTGAGAAGCTCCTCTTTTCCTAAAGCTGACTCTTACCCATACATGAGACCGTGGATAGGGGGTGTCGATACATTCTTTCGCGAATCAGGCGCCTGGTTAATTCGTCGTCTCGGAATTTCTACAACCTATTGAAATTTCTACGACTTTAGTCGAGCGGTTAAATAGTCGAGTCGTCGAGTTGTAAGGTCCTTGAACCCCTGGCCCAGACCTGGATTAGTGGCCTGGTAGTTTATGATAAGGCGTCGCGCCCCTGGCCCAGACCGGGTTTGCTTTGCATCAGCATTTCGATTCGCTGTCGCACCAGGGCGGGCAAGGCGGGCACTCAACTAATCAACCACTCGACGACTCGACCAATTGCGTAGCGAAGCGGAGCTAAGTTCCGCGTGCGTCATGACTCACCACGCTGACTGGCATGACATCCGAGGCATCCGGTGGTGACAGTTGTGCTTCCGGCATTCTGGGTGCTATAATCAAACCTCAGGATGTCAGGGTTGTCAGTCCCGTGTGCTCGATGGCAGGAAAGACATGTAACTCTGGCGCCATCTGTGGTGTAATTAGTCATATTATCTGTGGACACAGTCTCGTAATGGGTGCCGTGGAATCCAAATGGATTATTCTTTACGTCCACATACACACTATCCATGGTGAAACCAGCCGCAGAGAGCAAATTCTCAGTCGGGTGTCGGATCCAGTTACCGCCCCTTCTTACTTCATCAGCATCATCCCCGTGGAAGTCTCCATGGCACAGTCCACAAAACGCGCTGATAGAGTCGTTAGTAAAAGCACGCATAGCGTCCATAGCATAATATACGTTATGGTTGTTCTCGTCTGCACCCTCGTACTCCCAGTTCGGCGAACCTTTGCCTTTGATCGGGGTGTGATCGGAGTTATCATAGAATTGTAGATACCGATATCCCCCATACACACCGTGATGGAAGCCCTTGATGCCTTTATCGCTGGTGTCACAACTCTTGTCGTGTCGGCCATGGCAACCTCGATAGCCCGCACAGTACAACTCACTGGCTCCATCAAGGTCTATATACTCACGGGATGTATCTACGCCAGGGGTCATATAAAGCAGTTCCCGCTCATCATGGCTCCAGGTGGTTATGTCCCTAACATTGTGCACCTTGTGATAGTCGTCTTCAGTATTATCAACTACATCTGGCGCAAATGTGCCGGCGGCTGTCATTTC
Source organism: Desulfobacterales bacterium (assembly GCA_030668805.1). Lineage (GTDB taxonomy): Bacteria > Desulfobacterota > Desulfobacteria > Desulfobacterales. Next base: position 216 of record DAOVEU010000080.1, on the reverse strand, counting down.
TGCAGGAATCTCACCGAAGATGTTTGGTGCACCCCCTACCGTGGACCTGTGAAGACCATGACAGCCAAGGCATGAGGCTACCGTCAGGTGGGCATGAGTAGTCTCCGAACCATCTTGTACAAAACTAACAGGCAATTGACCCTCCTGGCTTGCGTGCATGGTGTGACAGTCATCACACACAACAGAGCTGACTACTGGTGAGGCCGAGCCGGAAAA